>JBJDYH010000363.1:0-24780 GCA_051867135.1 Faecousia sp.
GCACCACAGTCGTGGGATACACCTACGACGCCTGGGGCAACCCCCTGACCGTTACCGAAACCCTTGCCTCCACCCTCGGCACCCTGAATCCCCTCCGCTACCGTGGCTATGTCTACGATACCGAGACAGGGTTCTATTATGTATCCAGCCGCTATAATGATTCTGAGACTTGTCGGTTTATTATCGTAGATAATACTGCTTACCTTGGTGCGGATAGATCGTTGCTGAGTCACAATTCATTTGCATATTGCAAGAATAATCCCGTAATGTTTTCTGGCCCCAATGGACATGCTCCAGAATATGGTGGCAATGGGCAGTCAGCGGCGTAATGTTTCTGCTGTAGTAATCAGTTGATTCTGAGGTGATTGTATGACATTTCGCAAGAATTCTCTGCTGTTTTATCAAAGAACAGTTTTCTGTGGCCTCTTTGTTCTGCTATTCTTAGTGTTGATTCCCCTTTATGGGCTAGGGTTATCTTTATTATGCGCATTTCCGTTCGTTGTTCTTGTTCTGGTAAGTCCATTACTTGAAAAAGAATGTATTACAATCAACGAAGACGGAATTAAATGCCATAAATTAGGAACACAGCTTTGGGCATTTAAGTGGAATGAGATTGCCGGACTGAGAAGAAGTTCCCGCTTCCTGCTGTCTTCCATCGAGGTGATCACATACAGCAAATCCGGGAAGCCGGAACCGTTCGGCACGTACGACCACTACTTCCAGTTAGGGAAAAAAGCAAGAAAAGCGGTTAATCAATACTATAAACCCATAGTAGAATTACCAAATCAGCAGCAAACAGAGCAACATAAGCAAGCATCGTCGTTGGATACTCACGGTACTTGTCAGGAACACTCCTGAAACTTTTATGGGATTTAGACGATTCCCTGCCTTTTATCCACAAAGGGGTGGCATCGGTAGAAGAAGCCGCGCTGCAACAAAACAAATCTGCGATATTCTTTTTACTGCGCAGTTATCCATTTTCCCCGTGTTTTCACAGTCTGTTCCATCATGCTTGCCTTGGCGGGCGGCGACTGCATTAAAATCAGAAAGATTGCGGGAATAAAACTCCGTTTTTTTGAGAAAATGTCTTTGTGGCCGGCAAAAAGCGGCATATTTCCAGATTTTGCGGCAGTTTCCGAAAAAATGCAATCATATTTTAACCTGCTGTGGCAAAGCTATGATTGAGGAAAGAAAAGTGACTTCTTCCGGGAAGGCACTTTCCCTTTCCGGAACAAGTGAAAGGAGAGAATTGAAATGAAGAACAACAATCAGATCAACATCCCCCAGGCTCGTGAGGCCATGGACAAGTTCAAGATGCAGGCCGCTTCCGAGGTTGGCGTGAACCTGACCAACGGTTACAACGGTCACCTGACTTCCCGGGAAGCCGGTTCCGTCGGCGGCCAGATGGTCAAGAAGATGATTGAGGCTTACGAGCAGAGCATGCAGTAAGCTTCGGCCCCGGATTTGTCCGGGGCTTACATATTGCAAAAGGTTTCTTTTTGTGTTATGATAAGCAAAACACAGAAGGAGGGCCGTATATGCGAATGCAGGAATCCGGGGAGATGTATTTGGAGACCATTTTGTTGCTTTCCCAGCGGGGACAGGTTCGCTCCATAGATATCAGCGAGCACATGGGCTATTCCAAACCCAGCGTCAGCCGGGCTATGGGCCTTTTGAAAGGGGACGGCTATATCCGGGTGGATAAGGACGGCTCCATTACCCTTACCGATTCCGGCCGCGCCATTGCCCAAAAGATTTTGGAGCGCCATCAGGTGCTTACCAAAATGCTGGTGGCTCTTGGGGTGGATGAAGAAACTGCCCAAGCCGATGCCTGCCGTATGGAGCACGCCATCTCGGACAGCTCCTTTGAAGCCATCAAGCGTCATATCAATATGTAATGTAATGTAAAAAGCCGTCGGGTCATTTTCCCGACGGCTTTTCTCTTAACATTCACATTTCTGCTCACGAGCCATGAGCTTATCCACCGCCACGGCGGCGCTGGCACCTTCGTTTACAATGGCATTGACGGCATTGACAATGGGCATTTCCACGCCGTACTGCGCCTGCAGGCGCATGGCTGCGGGCAGGGCGTTGATGCCTTCTACCACCATGCCCACCTGCTTCACCGCTTCCTCAGGGGAAAGCCCCTGACCCAGAAGCATCCCGCAGCGGTTGTTCCGGGAGTGCTGACTCGTGGCGGTGACAATCAAATCGCCGATGCCGGCAAGACCGTTGAAGGTTTGGGCACGGCAGCCCATGGCGATGCCCAAACGGGAAATTTCCACCATACCCCGGGTAATCAGGGCAGCCTTGGTATTATCCCCAAAGCCCAAGCCGGTGGAGATGCCGCTGGCCAGAGCAATGATATTCTTCATAGCGCCGCAAAGCTCTACGCCCAAAACATCGTCATTGGTATATACCCGCATACAGGTATTCTGGAAAACCTCCTGCACAAAGCGGGCGGCTTCTGCATCGGTGGAGGCGGAAACGATGGTGGTAGGCAAATCTCGGGCCACCTCTTCGGCATGGGTAGGGCCGGAAAGGGCAACCAGACGGGGATGCTTTCCGGGAAGCTCACTTTCGATAATGCCGGTCATGGTCATCAGGGTGTCAGCCTCGATGCCCTTGGCGACATCCACGATCATCTGACCCTCTGGCAGATAGGGGGCAGCAGCCCGGGCAGTACCCCGGACAAAGGGAGAGGGAACAGCAAACACAACCAAATCCTTATCCTGTACGGCATCTTGGATGCTTTTGGTAAAGGCGATTTCGTCGGGGATTCCCATACCGGGCAGGTTGGGATGCACACGGGTGGCGGAAAACTCGTCAACTTCCCGCTCCAAAGCAGACCAAACCGTTACGCTGTGCCCGGAAAGACACAGCACTCTCGCCAGCGCCATGCCCCAAGTACCGGCACCCAGAACGCCGATTTTCTTCATCATAGGAAAACCATCCTTCTTGCCGCAGCTACGGCACATATTAAAAGGCATTATACCCCGAAATGACATCTTTGTCAACTTGGGGTTTCTTTGCCTCCTGAAGCGCTTCGTCACCCTTTGCTGGACAGCGTTTTAGGGGACAGACTTTTTGAACCCTTTTTGGAATCGTGTGATACTATGAGAGTATTTCAAGCTTATCCCCCTTATCGGTATCATTCCATTACTTTTTTAATTTGCTCTGCTATCCTTCGTATTACTGGCACTACAACGCTGTTACCGCATTGCTTATAGGCACTCGCCATTGGTATGTTGGGAAACCGATAGTCTTTTGGAAATCCCTGTAAAGCAAGGCATTCGTATGGAGTTATTCGGCGAATACCATAATCATCCAAAACAACCGGAATGCTGTCTGGAAATTTTCCCATACTTGCCAGTAATGTCGGGCAAACTCGATATGATTTATAAACATCAATCGAATCGTAGAACCTATAGATAACCGTTTTGCTATTTACGATTCGGGAAAGCTTTTCGAAGTATTTATCGTTTGAGTCAAAATAATAGGAGCTATCGTGTTTAATTTTTCTTACTAATATATCGTTTAAGTTGACTGTTCTTTTTACTTTCTCAGGGAACTTAAACCGTTCACACATTTCAACATCTAAAAAGGCAACAATAAAAATCCTAGATCTGCGTTGCGGAATATTTCCATAATCCAAAGCATCCATAATTTGATATTTGAAACTGTATCCATACGGAACCAAAGCATTGTAAATAGTCAAAAAGGTTTTTCCGTCATCGTGTCCCAAAAGGTTTGCGACATTTTCGAGAAAAACTACTTTAGGCCTTTTTTGTTCCACAACTCTAACAATTTCAAAAAACAGCGTCCCTCTTGTGTCATGAAATCCTTTTTGCATACCCGCTGAAGAAAAAGGCTGACACGGAAATCCTGCTACAAGAACATCAAAGTCAGGAATAGTATCTACATTCACTTTCTTAATATTCTTTACAACAAGGTTACTGTTTTTGAAATTGTAGCGATATGTTTTGGCTGCATCCTCGTCATACTCATTCGCCCATACAATTTCAAATCCTGCTTGAATAAACCCTAGATCAATGCCACCTATCCCACTAAACAGACTACATACTCGCATTTTCTCAAGTCCTTAAAAAGAAATTCCCTTAGGGTTATGCAGTTCCACAATGGATTTATCGGCAGACACACCTAGAATAAAATCAACCAGCCCGGCTGATTCTCTGGATTGGTGCTTGTGTTTCTCCGTCGGCAAACCGATCCCATAGTAAATACGATCCACTTTATAGTTGGATAACAGCAAAGATATAGCACCGGTGTACTGGTTGTTCACAATTAAGTCGTTGACCTTCTCATAATCCGGAAGGTAAAACCGGTCTTTGTTTTCAAAGAATAAACAAGTATCTCTTTTTACCGCCACTATATCAGGAATTATAGTGTTTTTATTTTTCTCCCCCACAGAATTGTCGGGATGCAAAACTCTTCCGGTTCCGCTTTGAGGGAAGTCAAAACACACGATGTGCCAACTGCGTTCTGTTAACCAAAGTAATAGCGCTTTCGTTACTTGTTCCTCGGTCATTATGCGTCCCTCCAAAGTGACCCATCAGGAAAAAGAATAGCATCTGCAAAATACGAATAAACCCGTATATGTTTTACTTTTGAGTATGTCGAACCATAGCGAACTTGCATAAAATATCTCGGAATTTCTTTGTTACCAAGATCGGAATAATCCTTTACTAAGAGATTGTTGCGAGAGCAGCTTTTTACATCCTTGAAAAAATCCTTGACTGTAGAACCGTTATCATCATGGATTTTTATAGTCTTATTTACATCGTCCACTTCGACTCTGCCCCAAACCATAACTAGATTTTTTCTCCTATCCTCAAAGGTTGGCCCCTGACGGCATAACAAATAATCGATCGCCGCTAGGCATCCGGGGTATGGATCACCTCTAAAAGCTGCATTCACCTGATAAAGCGCTGTAATTTCTCTCGATTTAAGTAATTCGCCCAGCATATATCCGCCGGTCTCGTGCTTGGATAAATAGTTGATTAAGTACTGTGTCGGAATTTCTTGAACGGCGGACAACGGTGACATTTGCGCTGTGGGCTTATCACCAGATTTTGTAATAAACTGTGCTTGCATGTCATTCCGCTTATCTCTTATTACCACATTTCCTAGCAATTTCGATCTTGCCGGAATTACGCCCAATGATTCAGTTGTATCAACAATTTCGTTGATCGCTTTGAACATATCACCCATACTTTTCGCGGAAGAATCAGGGCATCCTGCATATTTAATAATATCAGTATCATAGCACAATCCCTGAGACGCAAAGTGAGGGGATGCAGACGGATTGCTCCTGTATACAGAAATATCATCAGAAGGAAAGAAATACAGCAATGCAGGGATGTTATATACGCTCATTACTCCCTCTAAAGCACGGAATATGAGCGGATTGATCTCATCCCACTTTGTATTCATCACGCCAGTTTTCTTGTTTTTCCTTGAGATAAGCTTACCCTCTGGGCAGATATAGAATGCAGGAACACTATTTTCTACAGCTGCAGCAATTCTCGCAAACCGTTGGAATGCGTTATGACCGGTTCCAGCCTCAGTTGTAACCTCTATCGAAAAAACAGGTTCATTGTCTTTTTCAACAACAAGATCGGGAGCATCAAGATAAAGAATCTTTCTTATATGATCCGGCATCGCATGAAAATGAGTGGGATTATTCGCATCACTTTCATACATCTTATTCTTTATGATAGCTTTACCTTTCAAGGATGTGTGGTCAAGGATATAGTCAGCAAAACTCTCGGTACTGTACCAAATTCTATACATCTTCCTTTTCCTTTCTCCGAATATCTTGTGCGATGGGGAGTGTCACATTGTAAATCAGTAGTGGGGGAACAGCATTTCCTGTTTGAACACGTTCCTGAACTACCCCTCCAAGGAAAATATAACTGTCGGGAAAACTCTGAATTCTTGCCCTTTCTCTTATGGTTAATCCTCTCGGTTGGGTAGGATGTCCGAATTGGAACTGTGGGCGAATCCCCCCCGCAAGTTGTGTTGGACTTGGAGCATTTTCTCTCAGACGTATTCTCTGTTTAAACTTGGGATACATTGGCATGCCTTGTTTTGTAGAATCAATGCGTTCAATCGTTTCTTGCGGGTGGTTCGGAGAAATATGATTGCTAAGCTTTTGTGGGGCAGAAATGCTTTTAATCTCTCCTTGTCCTCTCATTAGCGCCTGATACTCAGTTTTTGCATTGCAAGAGTATTCGCTGATCGCTTCGTCATTACCCAACACTGGCAAATCCGATAGTGCATCAGAGACCGTTCGGTACTTTCCTTTGAACTTTCCATCTGGAAAAATGTACTTCTTACAGAGTCCTCTTTCTCGTTTAACTCCAACAAAAATCAACCTTTGCCGAATTTGCGGTACACCAAAATCTGCGGCATTCAAAAGGTCTACTGTAGTGGTATATCCTAACGATTCCATATATTCTACTATGTCTTTTTCAAACTGACCGCCTGCGGTGCTTCTCATGCCGGAAACATTTTCGAGAATGATATAATCAGGATCAAACTCCTTAACGAACCTCATGTATTCCAAGAATAAGAAGTTGCGTTCATCGTTATCGTTGTGCTTTCTGTTTGCGATAGAAAAGCCCTGACAAGGTACTCCGCCAGTAATCAGATTAATTTTATCAATTCCTTTGCTATGGAGTAACTCTTTGATTTCCTTGGGATTAACTTTTGAGATATCACCCAAGCAGCCGATTGCATGGGGGTGATTATATGACCAGGTTCTCATTGCAGGTTCAAAATGATCAATTCCAAACACAGATTCAAAATCCGCCCAAGAACAACCTACGGCGAATCCACCTGCGCCGCAAAACAGATCAATCATTGTTAATTTACTACTATCGTGTGAAAAGTTATCGAGGTTATAGTAAACAATTTTATCATCACATAAGTAAGAGCTTTTTTCAACCGGGATGCTGCTGTCCCAAATATCAGTTTCGCTAAGATCGCAATTCTCTTTTTTATCTGAAATGATTTCTACGATATCATTCATTGTGCATTCAAGCGCAGTACATATTTTCACCAGAACATCGCTTGACACAACAGCACCATCTTTGCCCATCTTGGTGATGGTAGCAATGCTGATACCGGCTTTTTCTGCGAGTTCTTTCTTTTTCATATCGTGGTCGATCAGGAGTTTAAACAATTTCTTATAGCTTGCGGTCATTGCAATATACCTCATAAGTAGTTATGGTGAGCACACAATTTCACTATCTAATATTATACCGCTTCTCCCCCCAAATAACAATAGATTTCAACAGAAAAATACTGCGATTTCAGTATTTATCCGGTTTTCGTCACAAATCAATCACTATGTTTCCGTTCTTATGAAATTCCGATTCCTTTGCCTAATGCGATGGTCAACTTATGGGCAACTCCCCCCCGCCGAACCAAATGGAACGCCACGCAGGGCGTTTCCTACAGATAATAACGGGCTGCGCCGTTCCCTGCACCCGAGAGGGGGATGATGCATAGGCGCAAACTCAGTTCTCCAAAGAGATTTCCAGATTGGGGTTTTCCTCGGCGCAAATGTGCAGCACATATAGTACCTTCCCGGCATACTCCCCCAAAGCGGCTTTCAAAGCGGAGAAGTTGTCCAGCGTCAGCTTTACCGGGGCAGCGATTTCCGTCAGGCAGTCGTGCATAGCGTCCAGATTGTGCCCGTACCAATCGGGCAGGGAAAGAACCTCTTTCAGCTTTTCGTGAAAATCCTTGTTTGTGGCAAGGCCGTTGCAGTCAATCCTGTATTCCATGTTTATTCCTCCCCATAGAGCAGGGTAAAGCTCTCGTAGTGATCGTCGGTGTAGTAGATCAGGCCGTCGTTGGAGAAAACGATCCGTTTCCCGCCGCGGCTGGATTTTCCCTTGGTATCAATGTCACATTCGGTGTAGGTGCGGCCCTTTTTGGTGGGCAAAAGACCTTCGTAGTTGCCAAAGCGGTCGCCGCCGATGGCCATACCGGGGGCGTACTTTTCCAGAGAGCCGCCGGTCCAGCCTAAGCTTTGGGCTTCTTTTTTCGTGATAAAGTTGCCCGGCAGACACCCATAGGTGTGGATATACAGCGCCACATCCTCTTTGGAATAGTAATTGCCCTCCGGGTCCAGAGCAGGCTCGGTGGAATCCGGGGTCGTGGAGGGAGGCGGGGTAGTCTGCACGGTAGCGGGGGTTGTTACCGGGAGCGTGGTAGGGGAGGGGGTGGTTTCGGCAAGGGAAACGCTTTCTTCCGGCTCGGTTTCCAGAAGAACATCTACCACATCCTGCACAAATTGGCAGCCTGCCAGACTGAACACCAGCGCAGCCGCCAGCAGGGCGCATATCAGCTTTTTCATAATGTATCTCCTTTGCTTTGGGTTACTTTTCTTCAATTATATAGGATATGCTTCCTATGCGCAAGCACAATTTGCGCGCCCGGAGAGATGCCTGAAAATCCGAAAGAATTTTCACTTTTTCACAAAAATTCCGATGGGCAAAGCCGGATAAGGGGCTTGGATTTACGCAAACCGCCGTATTGGTTGGGCAAATTGTGCATAAAAGGGCGGAATATTCACCCAAAAGGAGCGAATATGCAGAAATAATGAATAAAAACGGGAATATATGCATAAAACATTGACAAATACTGGGTATAGGCGTATAATGAGCGCATATTACATAGATGGAAATTCTTGGAGGGATTTGCTATGAACAAGGAAAACATTAAAAAGGTAGTGCTGGCCTACTCCGGCGGTTTGGATACCTCTATTATCATTCCCTGGCTGAAGGAAAACTACAATAACTGCGAAGTCATTGCCGTTTCCGGCAATGTGGGTCAGGCGGACGAGCTGGAAGGTCTGGAAGAGAAGGCTATCAAAACCGGCGCTTCCAAGCTGTATGTGCTGGACCTTACCGAGGAGTATGTGAACGAGTACATCATGCCCTGCCTGAAGGCCGGCGCTGTGTACGAAGAGTACCTGCTGGGTACTTCCCATGCCCGCCCCTGCATCGCCAAGGGTCTGGTGGATATCGCCATCAAGGAAGGCGCGGATGCCATTTGCCACGGCTGTACCGGCAAGGGCAACGACCAGGTGCGTTTCGAACTGGCCATCAAGCATTTTGCCCCCAATATGCCCATCATCGCTCCTTGGCGTGAGTGGAGCATCAAGAGCCGGGAAGAGGAGATTGAGTACGCCGAGGCGCACAACATCCCTCTGAAAATCAACCGGGAAACCAACTACTCCAAGGATAAGAACCTGTGGCACCTGTCCCATGAGGGCTTGGATTTGGAGGACACTGGCAACGAGCCTCAGTACGAAAAGCCCGGCTTCTTGGAAATGGGCGTTTCTCCCATTCAGGCTCCCGATGTGCCTACCTACATCACGCTGGACTTTGAGCAGGGCATTCCCGTAGCGCTGAACGGCGAGAAGATGTCTGCCAAGGATATCATCCTCAAGCTCAACGCCATTGGCGGCGCCAACGGCATTGGCCTGCTGGACATCGTAGAAAACCGTCTGGTTGGTATGAAGTGCCGCGGCGTATACGAAACTCCCGGCGGTGCCATTCTCTACAAAGCTCACTCCGTGCTGGAGTCCGTTTGTCTGGACAAGATGACCCTCCACGAAAAGCAGCGCCTTGCCATTACCTTTGCGGAGCTGGTTTACAACGGCCAGTGGTTTACCCCCCTGCGGGAGGCGCTTTCCGCATTTGTGGACAAGACCCAGGAGAGCGTTACCGGTAAGGTTCGCCTGAAGCTCTACAAGGGCAACATGATCAACGCCGGCGTATGGAGCGACTACTCCCTGTACAGCGAGGAGATCGCCACCTTCGGTGAAAGCGACTACGACCAGAAGGACTCCGCCGGATTTATCAACCTCTACGGCCTGCCCATCAAGGTTCAGGCTATGGTCAACCAGAAAAACAAGAATTAATAATGATACCCAAGCCTCCCCTTGCGTAAGGGGAGGCTTGGCAAATAAAGACAGTTAAGGAGCATTTCTCATGGCTAAGATGTGGGCAGGCCGTACCAGCGGCGCAACGGAGCAGATTGCGGACGATTTTAACGCTTCCATTCATTTTGACAGCCGTATGTACCGTCAGGACATTACCGGCTCTATGGCCCATGCCGCCATGCTGAAGGCTCAGGGCATTATTGATGCTGATGATGCGGACAAAATCATCGACGGGCTGGAAACCATTTTGCAGGATTTGGAAAGCGGCACGCTGGAAATCGACATGACCTGCGAGGATATCCATATGTTCGTAGAGCAGGTGCTGACCCAGCGGCTGGGGGATGTGGGCAAGAAGCTTCATACCGCCCGCAGCCGCAACGATCAGGTGGCGCTGGACATCCGCATGTACCTGCGCGGCGAGATTGACGAAATCTCCGCTTTGGTAAAAGCCTTGCTGGAAGCCCTGACCCGGCAGGCGCAGGAAAATGTTTCCACCATTATGCCCGGCTATACCCATTTGCAGCGTGCCCAGCCCATTACCTTCGGTCATCATCTTATGGCCTACGCCATGATGCTCCTGCGGGATTTGGAGCGGCTGTCCGATACCCGCAAGCGGATGAACCAGTCTCCCATTGGCTGCTGCGCCTTGGCGGGAACTACATACCATACCGACCGGGAATACGAAGCCCGGCTTTTGGGCTTTGACGGCATTTGCCGCAACAGTCTGGACGGCGTATCCGACCGGGACTTCTGCGCCGAGCTTCTCGGCACCCTTTCCATTTTAATGATGCACCTGTCCCGCTTCTCCGAGGAGCTGATTTTGTGGCAGAGCTGGGAGTTCCAGTTTGTAGAGCTGTCCGACAGCTTCACCACCGGCTCCTCCATCATGCCCCAGAAGAAAAATCCGGACATGGCGGAGCTGGTGCGGGGCAAAACCGGCCGTGTTTACGGCGACCTGATGGGGCTGCTTACCACCCTCAAGGGTCTGCCCCTTGCCTACAACAAGGATATGCAGGAGGACAAGGAGAGCATTTTCGATGCCTGCGATACCGTCAAGATGTGCCTGAAGGTGTTTGCCCCCATGATCGCCTCCATGAAGGCCAAGCCCGAGAATATGCTCCGGGCGGCGCAGAAGGGCTTTATCAACGCCACCGACTTGGCGGATTTTCTGGTAAAGAAGGGGATGCCCTTCCGTACCGCCTACAAAATCTCCGGCGAGCTGGTAGCCTACTGCATTGCAAACAATACGGTTTTGGAGGAGCTTCCTCTGGAAGCCTATCTTACTTACAGCGACCTCTTTGATGAAAGCCTGTATGCCGAGATTTCCCTGACCACCTGTGTGGAAAAGCGCGTCTCTCAGGGCGGCACCTGCGCATCTTCCGTGCAGGCACAGATTGACTATGTAAAGGAGTGTCTGGCATGACCAAAGTATTTATCGACGGCAGCGCTGGCACTACCGGCTTGCGGATCAGCCAGCGGCTGGGCGAGCGGAAGGACTTGGAGCTTTTGAAGCTGCCGGAGGCCCTGCGCAAGGATACTTGCGCCAGAAAGGACTTCATCAACAGCGCCGACATCGTATTTTTGTGTCTTCCCGATGATGCCGCAAGAGAGGCGGTCACCTTGGTGGAAAATGGCAGCGTGACGGTGATTGACACCTCCACCGCCCACCGTACCGACTCTTTGTGGGCCTACGGCTTCCCGGAGCTTACGGGAGCCAGAGAGAAAATCCGAAGCAGCCGCCGCATTGCCAACCCCGGCTGCCACGCCAGCGGCTTTGTGGCGTTGGTTGCCCCGCTGGTGGAAAAGGGTCTGATAGAGGCGGACACCCTGCTTACCTCCTTTTCCCTTACCGGTTACTCCGGCGGCGGCAAGAAGATGATTGCCCAGTATGAGGACGAAAACCGGGACGAGCTTTTCAAAGGCCCCCGGCAGTACGCCCTGACCCAGCAGCATAAGCACCTGAAAGAGATGGTGTGTGTATGCGGCCTGAAAAATGCCCCGGTATTTTGCCCCATTGTGGGGGATTTTTACAGCGGCATGGAGGTCACGGTTCCCCTGTTTGCTTCCCAGCTCTGCGGCAGCATGGAGGATGTAAAGGCTTTGTACCGCGGCTACTACCAAAACGGCCTTGTGCATTACTGCGAGGATACGGATGACGGCGGTATGCTTTCCGCTGCTGCTTTCTCCTTCCGGGACGATATGCGCATTGGGGTTTTCGGCAACGAAGAGAGAATCCTGCTGACTGCCCGGTTTGACAATCTGGGCAAGGGTGCCAGCGGCGCTGCGATCCAGAATATGAATATTGTGCTCGGCGTGGAAGAAGCCACCGGGCTGAATGTATAAAAGAGAGGAAAAAAGAGTTATGAAAATGATTTCCGGCGGCGTATGTGCCGCTTTGGGCTACAAAGCCAACGGTATCCATTGCGGCATCCGCAAAAACCGCACCAAGCGGGATTTGGCCCTGATTGTTTCCGATGTTCCCGCCAATGCCGCCGCCGTTTACACCACCAACCTGGTCAAGGGCGCGCCCCTGACCGTTACCAAGGGCAACATCTCCGACGGCAAGGCGCAGGCGATTATCTGCAACAGCGGCAACGCCAATACCTGCAACGCGGACGGCATTGAAATCGCGGAGGCGATGTGCGCGCTGGTAAGCAAAGCTACCGGCATTCACGCTAAGGATGTGGTGGTGGCTTCCACCGGCGTGATTGGCCAGCCCCTTTCCATTGCGCCTATCGCTGAGGGCATGGAGGAGCTTGCCCAAGGTTTGAGCCGGGAGGGCGGCGTATTTGCCGCCGAAGCCATTATGACTACGGATACCGTTATGAAAGAAGTGGCGGTGGAGTTTGAGGTGGGGGGCAAGACCTGCCGTTTGGGCGGCATTGCCAAGGGCAGCGGCATGATCCACCCCAACATGGCTACCATGCTGGTATTCATTACTACCGACTGCGCCATTTCCTCCCAAATGCTCCAAAAGGCGCTGTCCCACGACATTGCGAACACCTTTAATATGCTGAGCATCGACGGCGATACCTCCACCAACGATATGGTTACGGTGCTGGCCAACGGTTTGGCGGGCAACGCCGAAATCGTCAGCGAGGGGGAGGACTTTGCCGCGTTCATGCAGGCGCTGAACTCCGTTACCGTCAGCCTGTGCCGTACCATCGCTGGAGACGGCGAGGGCGCTACCAAGCTGCTGGAGTGCATCGCTTCCGGCGCGGAGGATTTGGAAACCGCCAGGATTTGCGCCAAGAGCGTGATTTGCTCCAGCCTCCTCAAGGCCGCCATGTTCGGCGCGGATGCCAACTGGGGCCGGGTGCTCTGCGCCATCGGCTACAGCGGAGCCAATGTGGATGTTTCCAAGGTGGGCGTTTCCTTCCGCTCCCCCAAGGGTACTATCGAAGTCTGCCGGGATGGGGCAGGGGTGGAATTTTCCGAGGAGCTTGCCAAGGAAATCCTGCTGGAAAAGGAAATCGAGATTTTGATTTCTCTCGGCAACGGCCCCTACGGCGCAACCGCCTGGGGCTGCGACCTGACCTATGACTATGTAAAGATTAACGGAGACTACAGAACCTAAGTCATTAAGGAGCTTTATTATGGAAGAGCTTTATTCCAATGCCCAGCGGGCGGAAGTGCTGACCGCCGCCCTGCCTTATATCCGCCGCTACAACGGCAAGACCGTGGTAATCAAATATGGCGGCAACGCAATGATCAATGAGCAGCTCAAGCAGCAGGTGATGGAGGACATTGTTCTGCTGTGGCTGGTAGGTGTGAAGGTGGTGCTTGTCCACGGCGGCGGCCCGGAAATCAACGAAACCATGGCAAGGCTGGGCAAACAGGCCCAGTTTGTGGACGGCCTGCGGGTTACGGACAAGGAAACCGTGGATATTGTACAGATGGTTCTGGCCGGCAAAGTGAATAAAACTCTGGTAAACCTGCTGCAAATCAAGGGCGGCCACGCGGTGGGTCTTTCCGGCATTGACGGCGGTATTATTGAAGCCGAAATGAAGGACGAGCGGTTGGGCTATGTGGGAAGAATTACCAAGATTCGTACCCAGCCCATTGATGACCTGCTGGAAAAGAACTACATCCCCGTTGTTTCCACCGTAGCCAGCGACCGCATGGGCAATACCTATAATATCAACGGCGATACCGCCGCCGCTTACATCGCCGGGGCTATGCATGCCGAGCGCTTGATTATGATGACGGATATTGCCGGCATTTTGCGGGACAAGGATGACCCCTCCACCCTCATTCCGGTGGTTACCGTCAGCGAAGCGAAGAAGCTTTATGCCGAGGGCGTGATCTCCGGCGGCATGATTCCCAAGGTAGACTGCTGCATTGACGCGCTGGAGCACGGCGTGAAAAATGTGACCATTATGGACGGACGCATTCCCCACTCTATTTTGATGGAGCTGCTTACCGACGAGGGCGCCGGTACTATGGTGCGGAAGGATGATTGACATGGATACCATTTCTTTGGACAAAGAATATGTAGCCGGAACCTACGGCCGCTTCCCTGTGGAGATTGTCTCCGGCAAGGGCAGCGTCTATACCGATGTACACGGCAAGGAATATATCGACATGGGCAGCGGCATCGGCGTTACCGCCTTTGGCCTGTGCGACGATGTTTGGACGGCTGCCGTTACCCGGCAGGCTGCAACCTTGCAGCATACCTCCAACCTGTACTACACCCAGCCCTGCGCCCGGCTTGCCCAGCTTCTTTGCCAGAAGACGGGTATGGACAAGGTGTTTTTCAGCAATTCCGGCGCGGAAGCCAACGAGTGCGCCATCAAAGTGGCCCGGAAATACTCCGCCGGGAAAAAGGGGGAGGACTGCTATACCATCCTCACCCTGCGAAACAGCTTCCACGGCAGAACCCTGACCACCCTTTCCGCCACCGGGCAGGATCATTTCCACAAGCTGTTCAACCCCCTTACCCCCGGCTTCGTCCATGTGGATGCCGGAGATATTGGGGGGCTGGAAAATGCTGTAAATCAGTACAAAATCGCGGGCATTTGCCTGGAGTGCGTGCAGGGCGAGGGCGGTGTCATTGCCCTTACCAAGGACTTTACCCAAGCCGTGGCTGCCATTTGTGAGGCTCAGGATATTCCTTTGATGATTGACGAGGTGCAGACCGGCAACGGCCGCACCGGCACGCTTTACGCTTATCAGCAGTTTGGCCTGCACCCGGACATTGTTTCCACCGCCAAGGGTCTGGGCGGCGGCCTGCCCATCGGTGCAACCATGATGAGCAAAAAGGTCAGCGCCGTCCTCGGCCCCGGCGACCACGGCTCTACCTTCGGCGGCAACCCTGTATGCTGCGCCGGAGCCTTGACCGTTATCGAGCGCCTGACGGAGGATTTTCTCAAGGAGGTTCAGGCCAAGAGCGCCTATGTTTTTGACCGCCTTTCCAAGATGGAGGGCGTGAAAAGCGTCAGCGGTCTGGGTCTGATGGTGGGCATCGAAACGGTCAAGCCCGCCAAGGAAGTGCTGGCAATCTGTCAGGAAAACGGCGTGCTGTGCCTGACGGCGAAAACCAAGGTGCGCCTGCTTCCCGCGTTGAATATCCCCATGCTGGTGCTGAAAAAGGCGCTGGATGTGATTGAAATGGCCTGTAAGGCGTAAGGAGAGTTTGTTATGAAAAGTTTTACCGGAAAGAGTTTTTTGAAGCTTCTGGATTTTACCCCCGCTGAGATTTCTGACCTTTTGGCGCTGGCAGCCAAGCTGAAAGGGGAGAAAAAGGCCGGCATTCCCCACAAGCTGTGCCAGGGCAAAAATATCGCCCTGCTTTTTGAAAAGGACTCTACCCGTACCCGCTGCGCCTTTGAAGTAGCGGCTGCCGATTTGGGCATGAACGCGGTTTATCTGGGCTCCAGCGGAAGCCAGATGGGGAAAAAGGAGAGCATTGCCGATACCGCCCGGGTTCTGGGCCGTATGTTTGACGGCATCGAGTACCGTGGCTATGAGCAGACCCGGGTAGAGGCTTTGGCGGATTACTCCGGCGTGCCGGTATGGAACGGCCTGACCAACGAATACCACCCCACCCAGATTTTGGCGGACTTTCTCACCATTCAGGAGCACTTTGGAGAGCTTCAGGGCAAGAAGCTGGTGTACATGGGGGATGCCCGGTACAATATGGGCAACTCCCTTATGGTAGGCTGCGCCAAGATGGGTATGCACTTTGTTGCCTGCGCTCCTGAGAAGTATTTCCCCAACGCCGAGCTGGTAGGGGCGTGTCAGGAAATTGCCAAGCAGACCGGCGCCGTGCTGGAATTCATTACCGAACCGGAAACTGCCGTAAAGGGCGCTCATGTCATCTATACCGATGTGTGGGTCAGTATGGGCGAGCCGGACGGGGTTTGGGCAGAGCGCATTGGGGAGCTTTCGCCCTACCGGGTGACCAAGCATCTCATGGACACCGCCGGGGCGCAATGCCGCTTTATGCATTGCCTTCCCGCTTTCCATGACCTGAATACCACCATCGGTATGCAGATTTATGAAAAGTTCGGCATCGATTGCATGGAGGTTACCGACGAGGTATTTGAAAGCGACAGTTCCATCGTCTTTGACGAAGCCGAAAACCGTATGCATACCATTAAAGCGGTCATGGCTGCTTCCTTGGCGGAATAAATGATCAACTTTTCTCAGCAAAACGATAAATAGAAATTTAGCAAATTGGCTATTGTAGGGCGGGGGCTTGCTCCCGCCGCGAACCTAAGGGTGTGAATTGTGTGAATGTAGGGGCCGATGCCTACATCGGCCCGTTGGGGTGTTACGGATTCGCAGCAGTTCCGTAGAAGCATCGTTCTGCGTCCTGCGGGCCGATGTGGGCATCGGCCCCTACAGCGGTGCGGTTATGTACCAGCCCTTTGCAGGGGTCTGTCTTGACCGGCCCGAAGCCTCAAAACCCACCGCCGCAGAAAACCAGGTGCGCCAAACGGAACGGCACGCGGGCCGTTCCCTCCGGGCGTTTTAGGGGTGCGGCTCTAAATTCCAATTTACCGAGTAGATGATGAAAACCGATTGCGTATTTCCAAATACAAAAATCCCCCGGAATGTTTCAGCGAACATTCCGGGGGATTTCTAATCCGACACCCTTCTCTTTGTGGAATCCTCCGCAAAACGCCCCGGAATGCATGATAAACACTCCGGGGAATTTTGCTTTAGAAGAGAATTGAAAAGGAGAAGAGAAATAATTTTGGTAGTTTCAGGATATTATGTAATTATGAACAAAAGAAGTATAAAATATGAACAAAGTGTTAAATCGAGAGAATTTTATCGATAAAAACAAATCTGTTAATTTTTTGTGACACTTTGTTTCCGACCCCTTGACATTTTGTAAAAAAGTGATATGCTTACGGTAAATGAATTAGCACTCTCACATGGAGAGTGCTAAAGACTAAGGAAGCTCTGAGAAAAGAGGCAAGAGCTGGGGGCAGAAGATTTTGGCTCAGCCGAAAGTTCTAAAAATGGTGGAATACTTTGTGTATTTCCCATTTTTAGAACTGAACGGATGGGGCAAAAGATTCGCCCTCCAGCCGCAGACGATTTTTTCAGAGTTTCCATAAGGAGGAAATGCTATGAACTTTGAGATTTATACGAAGAAGTCCCTGGAAGCGGTTCAGAGCGCACAAAGCCTCGCTGTCAGGAACAACCACCAACAGTTGGAGCAGGTGCATATCCTGCTGGCTCTGTTGCAGCAGAGTGATGGGCTGGCTCCCCAGCTTTTGAAGAAAATGGGCGTGGTTCCCGCCAGTCTGGAAGCCGCCGCCATGCAGGAGCTGCGGAAAATCCCCGGTGTTACCGGCAGCCGGGAAGCCGACCGCTTCTATGTGTCCCGGGATGTGGATGCCACCTTTACCGCCGCGGAGGATACCGCCAAAGCCATGCAGGATGAATATGTTTCCGTAGAGCATCTTTTGCTTGCGCTGGTGGATACCGCCAAAGGGGCGGTCAAGACCCTGTTTGACACCTACCGCATCACAAAAGAAGGGCTGCTTACTGCCCTGCAAAGCGTAAGAGGCAACCAGCGCATTACCAGCGACGACCCGGAGAGCACCTATGAAGCCTTGGAAAAGTACGGAACCGACCTGGTCAAGCGGGCCAGAGAGCAGAAGCTTGACCCGGTCATCGGCCGTGACGAGGAGATCCGCAATGTGGTGCGGATTCTCTCCCGCAAGACCAAGAACAACCCCGTCCTCATCGGTGAGCCGGGCGTGGGCAAGACCGCCATTGCCGAGGGCCTTGCCCAACGGATTGTGAAAAAGGATGTGCCTAAGGGGCTGCAGGACAAAACCATCTTCTCTCTGGATATGGGCGCGCTGATTGCCGGCGCGAAATACCGGGGCGAGTTTGAAGAGCGTCTGAAAGCCGTGCTGGAAGAGGTAAAGGCTTCTCAGGGGAAAATCATCCTCTTTATTGATGAGCTGCACACCATCGTAGGCGCAGGCAAAACCGAGGGCAGCATGGACGCGGGCAACCTCTTAAAGCCCTTGCTTGCCCGGGGCGAGCTGCACTGCATCGGCGCGACTACCTTGGACGAGTACCGCCAGTATATTGAAAAGGATGCCGCTTTGGAGCGCCGTTTCCAGCCGGTTATGGTAGATGAGCCTACCGTGGAGGATACCATTGCCATTCTCCGCGGCCTGAAAGAGCGGTACGAAGTGTTCCACGGCGTGAAAATCGCGGATTCCGCCCTCATTGCGGCGGCGACCCTTTCCCACCGCTATATTACCGACCGTTTCCTGCCGGACAAGGCCATCGACTTGGTGGACGAAGCCTGCGCCCAAATCCGCACGGAGATGGACTCCATGCCCACCTCTCTGGACGAGATTTCCCGCCGGATTATCCAGTTGGAAATTGAAGAAGCGGCTTTGAAGAAGGAGGAGGACGACCTTTCCAAGGCTCGTCTTGTCGAGCTTCAAAAGGAATTGGCGGAGCAGCGGGATACCTTTAACGCCCAGAAGGCCCAATGGGAAAACGAAAAGAAGGCGCTGGAAAGCACCCAGCAGCTCCGGGAGGAGATTGAAGACCTGAACCGCCAAATCGAAGCTGCCGAGCGCAATTACGATTTGGAAAAGGCCGCCGAGCTGAAGTACAGCCGCCTGCCCGAGGCCAAGCGGCGCTTGGAGGAGCAGGAAAGCCTTGCCCAAAACGCAAGGGAAAACGCCCTGCTGCGCTCCAAGGTCACCGAGGACGAAATTGCCAAAATTGTAGAGCGGTGGACGGGTATCCCCGTGTCCCGGCTGGTACAGGGGGAGCGGGAAAAGCTGCTCCATCTGGACGAAACCCTGCACAAGCGGGTAGTGGGTCAGGACGAGGCTGTTCGGGCGGTTACCGAGGCCATTCAGCGCAGCCGCGCGGGCATTCAGGACCCCAACCGTCCCATTGGCTCCTTCCTGTTCCTTGGCCCTACCGGCGTGGGCAAAACGGAGTTGGCAAAAACCCTTGCGCAAGCTCTGTTTGATGATGAAAACAATATGGTGCGTATCGATATGTCCGAGTATATGGAGAAATACGCCGTGTCCCGGCTCATCGGCGCGCCTCCCGGCTATGTGGGCTACGAAGAGGGCGGCCAGCTTACGGAAGCGGTGCGCCGCAGACCCTACAGCGTGGTGCTCTTTGACGAGGTGGAAAAGGCGCACCCGGATGTGTTCAATGTGCTGCTGCAGGTGCTGGACGACGGCCGTATCACCGACTCTCAGGGCCGCACGGTGGACTTTAAGAACACCGTGATTATCCTGACCTCCAACCTTGGCTCGGAATATCTGCTGACCGGCATCAATTCCGACGGCAGTATTGACGAAACCGCCAAAGCTCAGGTAGAAGCCCTGCTTCGCCGCAGCTTCCGCCCGGAGTTTTTGAACCGGCTGGACGAAATCGTGTTCTATAAGCCCCTGACCCGGGAGAATGTGACCAGCATTATCGACCTGCAAATCGCCAAGCTGAATGACCGCCTGCGGGAGCAGCAGATTACGCTGGTGCTTACGGAAGCAGCGAAGCAGGCCATTGTGGAAGCGGCTTACGATCCCCAGTTCGGTGCCCGCCCCCTGCGCCGCTATGTGCAGCATACCGTGGAAACCATGCTCTCCAAGCGCCTTTTGGCAGGGCAGATCCTTCCCGGCCAAACCGTTACCGTAGATGCCCAAAACGGCGAACTGATTCTAGTCTAACAAGAATCCCCGGCTGCTTTTTCACAGCCGGGGACAGAGTGTCGAGAAAGTATTTGCTTTGCTTATCTGAGGCATCCCAATGTAGGGCGGGGGCTCGCTCCCGCCGTTTTCTCCAGCGCTGGGTTTGCGGCGGGAGCGACTTATGCGCCCTACAATAAAAAAGGGTTCTTCGACAGACTGACCCCGGCTGCTTTTTCGCAGCCGGGGATATTTACTGCGCCCAATCGGGGAGGGCTTCAAAACGCACCAGCTTTCCCTGATAGGGGAAGGTTAAGCAGCAGGAATAGAGCAGGGGAGCGGGGGCTTCGTCCCGGCTGCCGTATTTGTGGTCACCCACCAGGGGAAAGCCCCGGGAGGCAAACTGCACCCGAATTTGGTGGCTGCGCCCGGTATGCAGGCGAACGCGAACCAGAGAGGTTTCTCCCCCTGCCAAAAGATTGTATTCCAGCCTTGCTTTTTTCACACCGGCGCGCTGTTTTTTCACTACATATACCTTATTCTTTCGGTTGTCCTTAAATAGCCAGTCCTCCCAGTCGCCCCTTTCCGGGGGCGTACCGTGGACTTTGGCCACATATTCTTTGACCATGCTGCCGCTTAGCACCGTTTCGCTCAGGGCTGCCGCCGCGGCTTTGGTACGGGCGTAGACCATGACCCCGCCCACATTTTTATCCAGCCGGTGAATGGGAAACACTTCCCCGCCCAGCGCTGTCGGCATTTCATGCTCGCTGTCTAAGCCCACAGGCTTGATGCACACAACAATATCCCTATCCTGAAAAAGAATTTCCACAGCCTTCCCTCCTTTGCTCCACTATACCATACCTGTGGGAAAAATGCAAAAGGATGCTTGCAACTCCCGGAAAAAAGAAGTATAATTACCTGTAATTATCGACTTTTCTCACCAAAGCGATAAATTGGAATTTATAAAAGTTGAAAATTGAAAGTTGAAAATTGAAAATTAAGGAATCCCTTAGGGACAATTTGAAAAAAATTTGGAAACCCTGACCGGTTTGATGGAAATGCTGTATTTCAAGGGTGACAATATTTTAATTTCATCCCCGAAGGGGATACCACAACTTTCAACTTTCAATTTTCAACTTTCAACTAAGCGAAGCGCTAAATTCCAATTTATTGGGCTGCTGGTTAAGGAGCTTCGCAAATCGTTGTTTTGAATGAACCCCTTTTCCTAGGGAAACGCCTTGAATGGATTTTGATACAGGAGGAAAACCATGACCACTCAGGATTACCGGCGCAAGTCGCCCATCACCATATTTTTATCTTACTTTCGGCGGCACAGGAAGCTCTTTGCCGTGGATGTTCTCTGCGCCTGTTTGATTGCGGGGGTGGATTTGACTTTCCCGCTCATTACCCGCAGCGCCCTGTACGATATGCTGCCCAACCAAATGTACCGCACCTTCTTTATCGTGATGGTGGCGGCGCTGGTGTGCTATGGTGTGCGCTCTTTTCTAAACTTTGTGGTGGCCTACTACGGCCATACCTTCGGTATTCGGGTGGAGGCGGACATCCGCAGCGACCTTTTTGCCCATTTGCAGACCCTGAGCTACGATTTTTATGACCGCAACCGCACCGGCCAGCTTATGAGCCGCCTGACCTCCGATTTGTTCGAGCTGACGGAGCTTGCCCACCACGGCCCGGAGGATTTGCTCACCTCCAGCCTGACTATCATCGGTGCGCTGGTGGTAATGGCTACCATCCAATGGCAGCTTGCGGTGGTGGTAGGCTTGACCATCCCGGTATTTTTGATTGTGGTTATGACCATGCGGCGGCGTATGAGCAAAGCGTCCCGGGCTTCCAAGGAAAAAACCGCCTATATCAATCAGGAGATTGAAAGCAGCCTGTCGGGCTTTCGCACCAGCAAGGCTTTTGCCAATGAGGATATAGAAAACGCCCGCTTTGAAGCAGCCAACGACCAGTTCAAGACTTCCAAGCGGAATTTTCACAAGGCCATGGGTCAGTTCCATAGCTGCGTAGAGTTCTTCCTGTGCAGCCTGAATGTGATTATCATCGGCTTCGGCGGCTATTATGTCATGCGGGGCAAGATGGACTACCGGGATTTGCTCACCTTTATGCTCTACATTTCCTCTTTTGTCAGCCCCATGCGCAAGCTTTCCGGCTTTTCCGAGATGTTTGCCAACGGCTTTGCGGGCCTGAGCCGCTTTGTGGACATTATGCGTACAGAGCCTACGGTGCGCGATAGTAAGGACGCCAAAGCGCTGGAAAATGTGAAGGGCGAGATCGTGGTGGATCATGTGTCCTTTGCCTACGATGGGGATTTGGATGTGCTTCGCAATGTGAGTTTGACCGTTGCCCCCGGGGAGACTGTTGCCATTGTAGGCCCCTCCGGCGGCGGCAAGACCACTCTGTGCCAGCTTATCCCCCGGTTTTACGATGTGGACGAAGGCTCCATTTCCATTGACGGCATGGACATCCGCTCCGTTACCCAGCAGAGCCTGCACCGGAATATCGGCATTGTCCAGCAGGATGTGTTTCTTTTTGCCGATACCATTTTTGAAAACATCCGCTACGGCAAGCCCGATGCCACCAAAGAAGAAGTGATAGAAGCCGCCAAAAAAGCGGAGATTTACGAGGACATTCTGGACATGCCCCATGGATTTGATACCTATGTAGGTGAGCGGGGCACCCTCCTTTCCGGCGGACAAAAGCAGCGGGTAGCCATTGCCCGGATTTTCCTGAAAAACCCGCCCATTCTGATTTTGGACGAGGCTACCTCCGCTTTGGACTCCGTGACGGAAGCCAAAATCCAGCGTGCCTTTGATGCCCTGTCCAAGGGGCGCACCACTTTGATCATTGCCCACCGCCTGTCCACCATCCGGGCGGCAAACCGGATTATTTCCATTGCCGAGGGCCGCATTACCGAGTGCGGCACCCATGCCGAGCTTTTGCAGCGGGGCGGCATCTACGCCAGCCTTTACAAAACCCAAAACGCCATGGCTCTGGAAGCCTTGGCATAAGGATAACACCATTTTTTGAACAACAAACGCCCCGGAATCTTGCAATTCCGGGGCGTTTTCACAACTTATGAGCGCAAGGCGATAAATTGAAATTTGCCGGTGAAGTGCAGCCTTGTTGTAGGGGCGGGTCTTGACCCGCCCGTTGCACCCGGTTTACTGCGGAAGAAGGGTTTAGGCTTCGGGCCGGTCAAGACCGGCCCCTACAGGGGTGTAGCGGCAAACTCCAGCCTATCAAGCAGGTGGAAAAACCGATATCAATGCGTTTCTTACATTTTTTCCGGGGCGGAGAAGCCCAGCAGGTCGATGCAGCCCTCCAGAATGTTCTTGGCAAGGCCGATGAGGGCGATATAGCCTGCTTTCAGGCTTTCGTTTTCCTCGCCCAGAATCCGGGTTTCGTGGTAGAACTTGTTTACGGCGACTGCCAGCTCGTAGATATAGGCGCAAATCAGGTTGGGGCTGGAGGCGCGCAGGGCGGCTTCCAAAGTGGGGGAGAGCTTGGTCATGGCCAGCATCAAATCCCGGGCGCAGTCGTTGGCGGCTTCCTGAATGGGCAGGTGCTCCCAAGGGCCGTACTTGCCCAAAATGCTTTTGATCCGCACGATGGTGTACAGAATGTAGGGGCCGGTATTGCCCTCAAAGGCGGCAAAGCGATCCATATCGAACACATAGTCCTTGGTGGGCTGGTTGGAAAGGTCGCCGTATTTCAGAGCGGCCATGGCAATGATTTTGGTGGTAGCTTCCACTTCCTCGTCGGCAACGATTTTGTTTTCCACAACCTTGGCGCGGACAAAATCGGTCATGTCGGAAATGAGCTGCTCCAGCCGCATCACGCCGCCGTCCCGGGTCTTGAAGGGCTTGCCGTCCTTGCCGTTCATGGTGCCAAAGCCCAAATGCTCCAGTTCAAAATCGGCGGGGACGATGCCTGCCTTTCTGGCGGCACGGAATACCTGCTCAAAGTGCAGCGCCTGCCGCTTGTCGGTAACATAGAGCATCTTGTCGGGCTTGAAATCCTGCATACGCTGAATCATGGTGGCAAGGTCGGTGGTAGCGTAGATGGCTGCGCCGTCGCTCTTGACCAGAATACAGGGAGGCACTTCCTTTTTGTCCCCCTCCTCAGCCACGGGAATCACCCAAGCGCCCTGACTCTCTACGGCGATGCCCCGAGCCTTCATATCCGCAACCATAGCGGGGATATAGGGGTCGGCATCGCTCTCGCCCAGCCAGCTTTCAAAGCTCACATTCAGATTGTCGTAGTTGCGCTTCAAATCCGCTACGGAGATGCGCATAATGTGCTGCCAGATGGCCCGGTAGCCTCTGTGTCCCTGCTGCAGGGCAAAGGTGGCATCGTGGGCCTTTTCCGCGAAAACTTCGTCTACCTTCTTTTTTGCGGAGGCGGCGGGGTAGATTTCTTCCAGCTCGCTGATGGTAAAGGGGGCTTCGCTGGGATACTCCCCGGTAAAATCGGGGTCAAAGTAGCAAAGCTCCGGCTGCCGCTCCTGCAGCTCAGCGATGATCAGACCCATCTGCAAGCCCCAGTCTCCCAGGTGAATGTCGCCGATGGCATGGTAGCCGAAGAACTTGTACAGCCGCTTCAGGCTCTCGCCGATGATGGCGGAGCGCAGATGGCCGATGT
>JBJDYH010000364.1:0-5751 GCA_051867135.1 Faecousia sp.
ACTTTTCTTTCCACAAACCACCTGCCGATGATGTTCCCGGACAGGTTCGTTGACCGTTCAAAGAAAAGGTAAGTCCGCCTGCCATTCACCATGATGGTGTAGCGATCTCCCTGGCCACCGGCTTTCGCCGCATAGCCTGGTCGCACATCTATTACACGGTCAACTTCGTATTTCATTCCATCTTCCCAGGTAATCAGTCTTGGGAGCATGAGGCCATCAGCCCGTATTTCAGTTAGCACGGTCACATACGCCTTGTATGCGTCCCCAGGTATTGCAGATCCTGCCATAGCGTCAATGTAACGGCTTGCTGATGTCCCGTTTGAGGAAATCAGCGTTTCCAATATAGGGGGCAGTAATCTTGTGGCCTTCCCGCTGGAGTAGGCGGATCTTGAAGTCCAGAAGCTCGGGAGGCACTTCCAGCAAGCTTGCCGTCTGGAAGAAACCCAACTTCATCTGAAGGGCGTCAAATACATCGTCATCATTCAGCATAAACTCAGCAGCAAAGATATTCGCCTCATACTCCAACCGGTTACTTTCATTCAGAACCGTCAGCTCATGGAAAGTACAAAGTGCAGGAGTCACATGAAGGACACCGTGGCCAAGTTCATGGGGCAGAATAATTCGCTGGATATGCGCCGGCAAGTCGTTGTTGATTACGGCGATCTTACAGCGGGAGTTTGCCATGTAAAAGCCCTTGCAGGACCCTTCACTCGATCCCATCGAGGTGTACTTGACGCTGATATTCATCGCGTGGCACACTTCTTCGGGGTCGTTCGTCCGATATTTCATTTTCAGGCGATTGCTTTCTCTCTTAATCAATTCAACCAGCAAAATTCTCACCTCATTCCAGAGTAGCGTCTATGATTCGATTGTGCACATATCGTACCACACTCACTGTCCAATATTCAGTACAACAGCGCAGTCTCTGAAATCGGCGATTATTTGCGGTACTTCTCCGGCGTAAATTTGTCGTGCGCCTGCTTCTTGCACTCAAAATACGCCTCAGTGACAGCTTGGAAGAACAGATCCTTATCCTCCTGGGGCATTTCGCCTCCGGCAAACAAAGCACGGTTCGCATCCAAAAGAGCTTTCATGTCAATGGCACCTTTGCTGCCGTACCGTTCACGCGCAGCATTGACATAGGGAGCCGTGTCAAGGCCGTAAGTAGGATCGTCGATCTCAGGTTTCAAAAGATAGTCTTCCGTTACATTCAGGGCCTCGCAGAGCTTGCGAAGCTGAAGGCGGCGAGGCGTTGCCGCATCCGTTTCGTAATTGGTGATAGACCGGACAGTAATTCCGGTCATCTCTGCGAGTTCAGCCTGCGTCAGGCCAAGGTTCAACCGCAAATCTCGGATTTTTTCTCCAGTCGTCTTCATATTGTTGACCTCTTTCCGCTGATGGATCTCCAAAAATTCTATTGACAAACGGAGATGCACCTGCTATTGTTTTTGTAGAAAGTACAGGAAACTTCACGCAAGTACAGGAAACTTTATCCCCATTATAACGCATATCAAGCAGTTGTCAACAGGAATTTACCGGAAAGTACAGGAAATTTTCTATTAAATTCTTTCGACAAGGAGTTGAGCGTTATGGAGAGAGTTATCCTTCATAGTGATCTGAACAATTGCTATGCCAGTATTGAGTGTATGCTGCATCCGGAGCTGCGGGGCAAATACATTGCGGTCTGCGGCAGCACTGAGGAACGACATGGCATCGTACTGGCAAAAAACCAGCTCGCAAAGCAATGTGGAGTCAAGACCGGGGATGTCATCTGGGAAGCCCGTCAAAAGTGTCCGCAGCTCACAATTGTTCCGCCGCACATGGATCAGTACTTGAAGTTTTCCAAGCTTGTCCGGAGCATCTATCTCCGATACTCCCCGGAAGTAGAATCCTTTGGAATCGACGAAAGCTGGATTTCCCTGACCGGCTCACCGCTTCTGAAGAAACGCACCCCCGTCGAGATAGCAAACGAGATCCGCGAAACCGTGAAGGCAGAGGTGGGCTTGACTGTATCCATAGGAGTTAGCTTCAACAAGATTTTCGCAAAGCTTGGCTCCGATATGAAAAAGCCCGATGCCGTTACGGAGATCCGACCGAACACCTTCCGGGAGCAAGTATGGCCGCTGCCGGCGTCTGATTTGCTGTATGTCGGACGAGCGACTGAAGAGAAACTGCGCCGGTATTGCATCCACACCATTGGTGATCTGGCGCAGACAGACAAAGATTTTCTCGTTCGCCTGCTGGGCATCAATGGTGAAAAGCTCTGGAGCTATGCCAATGGGCTGGACAGTTCTCGTGTCATGCCCTGCGATTACGAGCTGCCTATTAAAAGCATCGGTCACGGTATTACCTGCACAGCAGATCTTGTCTCCGAGTATGAGGTGCGCTGCGTATTTCGTGAACTAAGCCAGGAAGTTGGTCTAAAGCTACGCAAGAACAAACTGGCTGCCAGGGGCGTCCGAATCGCCGTGCGGGACAACACACTGTCATATAGGCAGTATCAGTGCAAGCTTCCTTTTCCAACACAAAGCTATCTGGAGATCTCCGACGCTGCCGCAGAGCTATTTCATAACCGGCACAGTTGGGCCAACCACATTCGCTCGCTTACAATCAGCGCCATTGATCTTGTCCCCTCTGACACCCCCATTCAGTTGGATCTCTGGACGGATTTCTCCCGCCATAAACGCCGTCTGAAGTTAGAGGAAACGGTAGAGGATATCCGCCGCAGGTTCGGTCTCCAGTCCATCAATTTCGCTGCGCTTACTACGGGACTGAAGATCCCGTCACATCGGGAGGTTGAATATAAAATGCCTTCGCCCATGTACCAATAACGAGGAGGTTCCTTTATGCCTGATTATGATAAATCTATTCCCGGTCGCCATCCTTTTCGACTGACCGAAGGATCTGACATACTTCAGATAGCTGGTTTTACTGAATTAAACCCTGACAATTGCTTCTGCACTTTCGCAGAAGGCAGCCATTACCATGAGCAGGGCATAGCCACAGGCAGCCTTCTGCTCTGTCAAAACGATGCGCGGATCTCCGACGGAGATCTCGTTCTGGTAGATGAGGACGGCGTTCCCACGATATTTCTCTACCAGAAAAGTCGAAAGAAAAAGCCAACCGGCGAGCAGAGAATACTGCACGACAAGACCAGAGCATTCGCTAAAATACTGGGATCGTTCAATATCTACTGTTAGTCTATCTCAGAGAAAGGACAAACTCATGAGTAAATTTGAAAACTATCTGAAACGATTCGATATAGCTGCCAATGTCACAGACGAAGAACTGGAAAAGACACAGGCTTTACTCCATCTCTATGGTCCGACGCTGCGCCGGTCTTCACGACGATTAGAAGAATTCGAGGAGGAATGCTATGAGAGCCGGCGTCAGTCAGTATCTGATTTCATCAATCTGGCTGTTGACTATGACCGGGATACTGACCGCAAGCGTATTGCTGAGCGGCTGATTGAAATGGGGCATTCCATGCAGCTTCTGTCAATGCTTGATGATGCACTTCTCCTGGTCAAAGACGATCCTACGCATGGACAGCGGTATTTTGACATTCTCAGCACCAGGTACTTTAACGCCTATTGCAAGTCCAATGAGGATGCCTGCCTGATCCTTGGCATCTCACCTGCCACATTCTACCGAAATATCAAGCCGGCGATCCGCTTGCTGGCAGCCAACCTTTGGTGCGTCGTAATTCCCGATATGATTCTCGACGAGCAGCGCCGTGATGCGGAACTGGCGCGGATGGAAGCAGAAAATGAACCGGCGTGTGAGAGTCAAATGAGAGACTACATGAGAGTCGTTTGATAGGGCAAACGAGAAGAAAATGATCAGTAAAATGGGAGGCAAACGAAATTGTAGTGTAGAGCTTGAACCACTATAATAGGTTATGCTGGAGATAGAATGGCTCCTTGGTTTTGACCAAGGGGCCATTCTTTTTACCCTTCTCCGGCCAATACTGGGGGCTTAGAGCCGAGCATCTGCCATTGCAGGTGCTCGGCTTTTTTGCTGCCCAAATTTGGGAGCATGACCGATGAAGGCTATTGTCATGCGGACAAGAGGTCCGCCCTCCGAGTTGTTCAAATCACCCCGAAACAACTTGAACGACTTGGAGGAAAACTCAATGAAGATTATCACGATCAAGGATTACTATGGAAACTATCAGGAAGTGCCGGTGGATGATGCGCTCTACGCCGAGTGGCAGGAGCTTCAGCGTGAAAGCGATCGCATCCGTAAAAAGGAGGTTTACCACAGGGATTGGATGCCTATTGAAGAAGCAGAGAATGACATCTTGGCGAATTCGGATGATGTCCTGGAACACATCCTACAGGAGGAAGAAATCATCCGCCTTTATGCCGCAATTAAAAAGCTGACTCCAGTTCAGCAGAAGCGAATTGAAATGTTTCTGAAAGATATGAACTACACTGACATTGCTCGCGCAGAAGGAAAACCCTTTTCTGTGATCTACCGTTCGCTCCAGTACGCATTCAAACACCTTCGCGCTCTCCTCCTTGAGTGAGCTTATCCCGGAGGCAGGAACGCGGCACCTGCCTCCGGGGTTTTATGAGGTGGTCGGTTGTTGTTCTGTTGCGTTGTTCGTATAAGTTATTGAATACTTTTAAGGAGGACCCGCTTATGATTGTCTCTGTTGATCATGGGAATAAGAGCGTAAAAACGCCCAATTTCCTATTTACTTCCGGCGTCATCGTTTCGGAGGACAAGCCCGCTTTGAATGTGGACTATATCTTCTGGGATGGCAAGTATTATACCCTGACCGAAAAGCGCATTTCCTATCTTCGCGATAAAACGAAGGATAACCGCTTTTATGTACTGACTCTGTTTGCCATCGCATACGAGCTGCGGCACAAGCAGATCCCCGAGTCGCTTGATCCGGTGGATATTACGCTGTTGGTCGGCCTTCCGCCCGCTCATTATGGGCGGCAGCACACTGGCTTTGAAAGCTATTTCCTTCGCAAGCGAGAAACCGTTGACTTTGAATTCTGCGGCGAATACCGGTCCATCCGAATCTCCAAGGTTGTGAGTTACACACAGGCTTTGGCAGCCGCAATCACCAAATTCAGCGATCTCAAGAATTATGGTGTCTCTTACATCATCGACATCGGCGGTTTTACGGTCGATGTTCTCAAGCTTCGTAATGGCCGTCCGGATCTGGAGGTCATGGAGAGCTTCGAGAAAGGCGTTATCACGCTCTACAACTCCATCACCAGCAAATGCAATTCGCAGTTTGATCGTCTCCTGGAGGACTGCGACATTGATGAAGTGATCCGCAGCGAACCAACCATGCTTCCCGGAGAAGTGCAGCTGCTGATCCGCAGCATGGCTGACGAATTCCTCAATGAATTCTATAACTTCCTGCGTGAGCATGGTATTGATGTTCGGACAAGCAAATGTGTCTTCGCTGGCGGAGGTTCCATCCTGCTCCGCAGCATGATCGAGAGAGGTGGCAAGGTGGCCTTTCCCGTTTTCATTGACGACATCCATGCCAATGCGGTCGGCTATATGCTTCTGTACCAGAGTGAGGTAAAGGCAAATGGGCGATAAGGTGATACGCACTTACCTGAACTTCAACTCCTATGACTTCAGACATCGCAAAGTCATGGAAATTCTCAGCTCAAAGCCCAGGAATAAAACAGAGCTGGTTGTCAATGCTGTTCTCCACTACATCAGCTGTCCTGAAGCAGCGGATGAGTTCAGCAAAGAAACTATGAAGCGGCAGAT
>JBJDYH010000365.1:0-5735 GCA_051867135.1 Faecousia sp.
GCCCCAAAGACCAAATCATGCTGGAAAGAGAAGCCAGAGTTTTGGAAATGATGATACAGGAAGGGATTATATGATTTTTACTGAAACTGACCGTCTGATCCTTCGTAATGTTGCGGCGAAGGATGCAGATATCATGTACGACTACCGCAACAATGAGATCTGCGCCCGGTATCAGCGGGGGCAGACAAAAGATTACGAGGGAATTGCCGAACTGGTGGAACGCCACAAAAGCGATAAAATGTCCGTGGATGCTCCCTTCATGGTAGCCGTTGCGCTGAAGGATACCGACGAAATGGTGGGGGAGATTGTGGTTATGCCCAGCGACGGCACGATTTCCTTGGGCTATACTTTCTCATACAAACATCACCGGAAAGGCTATGCCTTCGAAGCGCTGACTGCCCTTATCAATACGCTCCACGAGTGTTACCCAAAGTGGGACTTCATCAGCTTCACCGAACGGGAAAACGAGCCGAGTATGGCTCTGCTGAAAAAGCTGGGCTACAAGGATATGGGCTATATCCCGCACATGGAGTCCCAGGTGTTCGGCAAATGGACAACCCCGGCAACGGAAGCAGAGATTGAACAAGCTGTAGTTAGGAATTAAACAATTATGGACATACAACGAATAAACACATACGATGATAACCGCTTTTCTCAAACAGTTCTGCATCAGCATGGATGCTTTTTAGCAGATGGAAAGCCCTATGAAGTGGAGATCATTTCGGATTATGAAGCGATCATCTGCGGAGACGATCAAGCGGTGTACACAGAGATCATTGAAGAATTCCGCTTCTATACCCCGCATATTACACGGTTCTATGACAGCGCTGGGAAGATTGTTAAGGAGTATCCACGGGTATCATTACTGACTGTGTGCTTAGATCAGATTCAGCCGTCGCAGTTTTTTGTAGACGAGGATAAGATTGCAGCTATCAGCTCTTTCATTCACAAACCGCAGGATATCATCATTCAGGTGCTTCCGAACGGGGATCGTTTTATTTCACTGGATGGGCATACCCGGTTATACTATGCGGTTATGAAAGGTTGGGAGTGCGTCCGTGCAGTGGTAGAGTCCTCTGGTGACTGGGTATATCAGTTTGTGGCGGAAGCCCAAAAACGGGGAATCAATACCCCGAAAGAAATGACATTAGTGAGCCACGATGAATATGAGGAAAAATGGAATTGCTTCTGCGATAATTTCTTCGCAGGCGATGGAGTGGAATAGAATGGAAATCAAACACTACACAAAAGACTGCATCCCCGATGTTTTGCGGTTCGAGCGTGACTTGCGCGCAGAGGAAAACTTCTGGGGCTGGGAGATTGACGAGAAGTACATAGCCGATGTGATCGCGAGTTTTGAGAATCCCGCCTTTACAAATTCTCTGTCCCTGCTTGCCTATATGGATGGGAAAGTCGTGGGAAGGATAGACTCTACCAAGATATGCAGCCACTTTGACGGCACTACCAAGGCATACCTGGATTGGATTTGCGTTATCAAAAGCCACCGCCATAGGGGTGTCGCCCAGGCGCTGATGCAGACTTTACGCAGAGAACTGAAAGCACAGGGAGTCAATACGCTGATTGGCCTTATTGCATCCAACGAAGATGCCCAGCGGTTCTATCGAAACTTGCCTTGTTCCGAAATCAAGGACGAAGGCATTTGGATTGATCTATAATGGGAAATAATATGAAACAGATTTGTGAATTGAATGATAAGATCATCTTGGGGAAGGATGGTCTGTCCGGTAAGGCTCCCCGGCTGACAGCCCGTGCTATTGTCAAGAACCAGGACGGCTTATATGCGGTCATGTATGCCGATAAGTTCAAGCTCCACAGTCTGCCCGGTGGCGGTGTGGAGGATGGCGAAGATGTGCTGACCGCTCTGCGCCGGGAGGCCTATGAGGAAACCGGATGTGTCTGTGATGTGGTCCAGGAATTAGGTATCGTAGCAGAAAACCGTGCCAGTCTGGACTACACCCAGATCAACTACTACTTTGTGGTTACGACTACCCACACACCTGGAGAGAATCATCTGACAGAAGCGGAACAGGACAGCCGCACGGTAGTAGAATGGCACACCTTTGATGAAATGGTGCGCCTTATCAACGAGCAGGAATTTGACCGGGTGCAGGGTAAATATCTGAAAGCCCGTGATGTGGCGGCTCTTCAAGAGTATTCAAAATGGGTGGAGCTGTACATTCCCAAGCTAGAGGATCTGTGGTTTTATCAGAAGATGATGTCTGATCCGGAAACCATGTCCTACAATGATCCTTGGGGTGGCTGTATCGACTACCCGGATGAGGTGTTGCCGGACTGGTATGCCCGCTGGGTTGGACAGGAACCGGTGCGCTTCTATGCCTATACCAAGCGCATCTCAGATGGTGCGTGGATCGGTGATGTGTGCTTCTACTACACCCCGGATAAGGATTGGTACGATATGGGCATCGTGATCTATGCGCCTTACCGGGGCAAGGGGTATTCCTACCCGGCGCTTAAGCTGTTGCTTGACCATGCCTTTCTGGATTGCGGCATATCCCGCATCCACAACGATTTTGAGGATACCCGTTCCGCCGCCCTGCATATCCATAAAAAGGCCGGCTTCCGGGAAGTTGGTGTGGAGGATGGAATTCTTCAGCTTATGATTACAAAAGAGGAATGGGAAAGGAATAGAGTATGATTCAAATTATCAAATCCTACGATGCGTGCCGGGAATTTGCTTCTGGCTTCCAGGGAGATCCGAATTTCTCAGATCCCATGCTGTGTCACGAAGAACAGTTACAAAACAATCTGGTGGGGTCCATCGAAAAACCGGACAGGCATTGCGTTCTTGGAATCTACCGTGAGGAGCGGATGATCGGTCTGTTTGCATTTCTTGTTCTCCGGGACGAGCATTACATTGAAATGCTGGTAGGTCTGTCCCGTGAAAAGGAAGCCTATCTGGAGATGTTCCATTATCTGAAACATCACTTCCCCGGTTACCGTGCGGACTTCGTATTCAATCCCGGCAATTTTATTCTGAAGGAATTGCTGGAGCTATATAATGCAGACTTTGAGCCGGAGCAGCAGAAGATGGTGCTTGGTACACCTGTTCTCGGCCTCGATACTACCGGAGTGGAGTTATTATCTGAGAAATACAAGGAGCAGTATTGCGCCATCCACAACAAGGATATGTACTGGACAGGTGAAAAGGTTGTGCAGGCCCAGGATCGCTTCCGTACATTTTTGGCGATCCACGATGGAAAAGTCGTGGGCTATATGGATGTGACCTACATATTTAAGGAGAATGAGCCTTTCGATCTGTTTGTTCTGGAAGAATACCGCCGTATGGGATATGGCAGAAAGCTACTGGCAAAAGCACTGGAAAGAAATGCGCCCAATGGGATGATGCTTCTTGTGGATATAGATAATGATCCAGCGATATGTCTGTATGAGTCCATGGGCTTTGCAAAAACGCAGGGGCAAAACAATCTGACGGCACAATGGATTGTTCCTGAAGCAGAGAGATAATCAGATACATGGTATCACATTAGAAAAGGTGTTTTTTGGTAAATGTCAAAACGAACGTCGACTTGCAGAAAGCCCGGCGGTATGAAACAATACTCCCGTATAATAGCGGATAGTATATGCGGCTTGCGTTCACTATCCGGGATACGGAGGCCTTTTCATGGACAGAGAATTACAAACACTCAACGGTGACAACGTCAAGGCCCGGTGCCGTGAAAATGACATCTGTGAGCAGACCTACGACAAATGGCAGCGCAGGGTGTTCGAGATGGAGGCGTTGATAATATGACCGAAACAAAATACTGGCTGGTGGGGAAGGCCAGCGTCCCCGAAGAACAGTACGGTGCGGGTATGTGCTCTGGTTAGAAAATATTACTGTTTCATTCAGGTATCAGTTGATTATTTTTCTTGGATACCTTATACTCTATATGGGGATTCGTTTTATTTATGAGCAGTTTATTTCTACCGATTATGTGACGATTTCACGGAAATAACCACATTTCTGATATCATGAAGAAAAAAGAAACGGAGGGAACCGTTATGCCCACTAACCTGAAACCATATGTCTACAAAAAAGGAATGAATCCCGCTCTGGACGCACAATTCTCTGCCGCCGTGGATTACGGCTGGGTAAAACCCGGGCAGACCGCTGTTTTCTGGAAAACTGGTCTGCGCTGGTATGTGATTCCCCTGTCGGAAGTGGAACGCATCTTCCGCCGTGTGGTTCCGGTATACGGAAAGCTCTGCTGCGGCGGACGCAGCTTCATTATGGAATATCTGGTTATCATCCGGAAGGACGGCAGTGAATTGGAATTGTACATCGGAGACGACATGGAGAAAAAGGCCGCCGCCCTGCTGGATTTCCTGAAGCAATCTCATCCGGAACTTGCCTTCGGAAAACCATAAAAAGGAATGTGCTTATCGGGTTAACTCAGCAAATATTTATTTGTCTGTGCGTTGCATGGAACCGGGTAACGGCCGGCGTGCGCTAGGCTCCCTCTGGGAGGGAGCTGTCAGCCTTCGGCTGACTGAGGGAGAGAGTCCCGGATTTTTAGATGCGGTAACATAGAAGCGCTGGTGATCGACGGGCGTTCTCTCCCTCAGTCCGCTTCGCGGCCAATTTCATTGTGGAATGATTGCCACAGGCAATCATGGAAATTTTGATTCGCTGCGCGGAGCACCACCCTCCCAGAGGGAGCCTTTGCCGCGTACCGCGCAGTTCGGTTTACCGTTGATCCGAGCCGATAAGCACAAAAAGGAAAAACTTTTCGCATCAGGAAATTCGGGCATTCTGACCAATTTCTTGATGCGAATAATTGATCGATGTGGTATTGCAGAAGAAAGATTAGGTGGCGTGATTATGATAAAACCTGAGAAACTGCATAAGGGCGATAAAATCGCAATCGTGAGCCTGTCCTGGGGCGGCCTGGGGGATGAGAGCCTGATCCACAGATACCATATTGCCAAAGAGCGTCTGGAAAAGGATTTTGGGCTGGAAGTGGTTACCATGCCCCATGCGCTGGCGGGAAGCCAGTTTGTCTATGAGCACCCGGAGCTGCGGGCGAAAGACTTCATGGATGCGTTTCTGGACCCGTCCATCAAAGGCATTTTCAGCGCCATCGGCGGCGACGATTCCGTGCGTATTTTGCCCTATATTGACTATGGCGTAATCAAAAACCATCCCAAGATTTTCATGGGCTATTCCGACACCACCGTTTCCCACTTTATCATGAACAAAGCCGGCGTGGTGTCATATTATGGCCCTTCTATCATGGCTGAGTTCGGCGAGTATGGGAAGATGTTTGACTATACCGCGGATGCGGTTCAGAATATCCTGTTTGAGGATTCCAGGGACTATCAGGTTGTTTCCAGCGACATTTGGAGCAATGAAACCCTTCCGTGGAAAGAAGAAAATATGCACAAGCGCAGAAAGACTGTGCCGGAAACCCATCATTATGAAGTGCTTTCCGGGAGCGGAATCATCAAAGGACAGTTGCTTGGGGGCTGTATCGATGTATTTCCCATGATCGTGGGAACAGCGATTTGGCCCAGCGCGGAGGAATGGAAAGGGAAAATCCTTCTGCTGGAAACCAGCGAGGAAAAGCCCGGCCCGGACTATCTCAAGTATTGGTTGAGAAATCTGGGAGCCCAAGGGATTCTGCAAAATATAAACGGCATTGTGGTAGGAAAGCCCAAAGACGAGCAATTCTATGAAGAATACAAGGAAGTGT
>JBJDYH010000366.1:0-5672 GCA_051867135.1 Faecousia sp.
ATCTGCGCGGCATCAAACAGGAGTATCAGCGGAAGGGCATTCTGCTGGTTGCAGCAGCAATCGGGGATGATAAGCAGAACATCGAACGTATTTACGGCGATTCCTTCATGGACATCACCGACCTGAATCAGCTGCCCGTGAAGTTGACCACATTAGTCAAGCGGCATATTCGGGTATAACAACATAATGTTTCACTAAGATGGGCAGCTGAAGTAACAGCTGCCCATCTTCGGTGAAGAAAGGAAAAGCAGTCTGATTATGAATAAAATTGGTTCTCTTATAAGAAGAATAGACCAATGATGGTGATCTTGGTCTGTGCAATATGTGCCAATTCATTTCTCCCTCAATCCAATAATTGCAGCATTCCTGTATGAATACTTTTATAACCACATAAACATACCGGTACTCAGGCTATCTTTCGCTGAGTACCGGTGCTTTTTGCCTTGTATGATTCTTAAACAGGCAGCTAAACAATAGTTTTTTTGTTGAACTGTTGTTTTAGACAATAGACATATTGTGAGGAGATTTTAAATCTTCTGCTATGCGATAGATATCCCCTTCTTCCGCTTTACGCGACCTCATTTTTCGTTTGGCACCAAATAAAAAGTCTCAGGCCATGAATGACCTTTTAAAGAAAGACTGCTATCTTTTCTGCTCATTGTAATTTCCTTAGATTTCGCATTTTTTCTAAATTAAGACAGTATTTTTGCAAGCAAAAACAGTTTATGAACCGATGGTTAGGACTTGTCCCTGTCAGGCATATTTCTCAGCGAGATATACCTCCATCCTTGATTGGATAACAGCAGCGGCTTCTTCCGCTGTTTTATCTCCGGCGAAGTATGGTTGGGCAGCCTCGGAAATAATGTTCAACACCGCGTCATCGCAGGTTGCGGCACAATCTATACGCTCAACCAGTGAGATGAGGGTATTTTTCATTTCATGGGTGTCAACATTTACCTCTATTTTGCAGTTAACAGTGATAAGAGTAAGAGGAGTCTCCTGCTCAAGGAACAACGCTTCCTGCTTATCAAGTTGACTCTTAAAAACGCTCTCGACAATGGAAAAGCTGTCTCTCTCCGACAATGTCACCAGATATTCTTTACTCATCATAAATTCAAAGAAATCCCATGCGCCTTCTTTCGAAGCGCTTCCGGCCAGTATTCCGAAACAATACTCGGGAATAGCGGCGACACGCCCACCGCTTTTGAGTGGGAAGCCGATATACTCCTCATTTCCATCAAAAGCAGCTGAGAGACAACTAAGTGTCAAAAGAGCGTCGTATGGTGCCGAGCGAAAGCATAGCTTTTGTTCTCCCAAATATACCCGGGAGAGGTCATCGGAGGTAGCTCTACTCTCCTCTGGCAGATTCTTTGAAAGCTCCAAAAGCAAACTGAATTCCCCGTCCGTAAAGCGGCAAGTCTGTTTTTCTTTGTCGTACAGGTATCCGTCCCCATATATCGCTATATTCCATAGAAAGTCTTTTCTGGTCATATCCGGGCCAAACAATTCCTCGGAAGAATAGGTCTGACTTAGTTCTGTAAGCTTTTCAAGCGTCCATTGCGCCTGTCCCCCGGTTATATTGCCATCTCCAGCCAGTATGTGTACTCCCCAAAAGGGTACAAATTGGTAAAGGCATTCTTTATACTCAAAGGCTCTAACAACGGAAGACACCAGCATATCATATGACAAACTATCACTTCGCTCAAAATATGGCTTCAAGTTTTCTAAGATTCCATTTGCCGCCAGTTGGTCAGCAGAAAAGCAGCTCAAGTCGAGAATGTCGGGGCCATTGCCGGAAAGAATATCTGCATTTAAAGCTGTTAGCCCTGCATTAGAATTTTCGTTTACATCATAATCTGCATAGTCCTTAAGGCTAATTTTGTATTCATGGCCACTGCTGTTATAGGCTTCCACTACACGGTTGAGCATAAAACTTCTGCCATATGTTGCAAGCGTAAGCACTCCGCCAACCGTATTTTCTGATTTGAAAACCAACTTGGCCGCCCCCCCATCCTTTGCAAGAAAACGATCCGTGCTAATATGTAGCATAGCTGTTTCACTCAGGCCGCTTAAAAGCCTGTCGATATATGCTTCTCTGGTGTTTTTCTCGTAATCTATTAGATAGATGGTGTTGCCGGAGCGGGCGAGGAGTTTTCCATCAAACAGGTCAAAAAAGGCTGTGTAATAGTGGTCGAGTTCGTATGTAGTATCCGTCCCGAAACCATCATCAAGTACTACAAGTTTTGTTTCGCCGTCCCGGTCACGTTGGCGATTATCTTCACAGTATGCAATTACAGGTTTGCCTCCGGTGAAAAACAGCTCCGCCAAGCCGTTATATTTCCCAATTGTGGAAACAAGCGATCCCTGCCCATCTACCGCAGTGATAAATGAGGTCATCTGTATTATGTACCCGTTGTTGACCGCGATTAAATCAATCGGGATATCATCCCCATAAACCTCGGGCTTTATCTCTATCGTGTTTGTTTCTCCGACATTGCTCACCCTGCGCAATAGATAGTTTTCATCTTCATCAATGTACAAGAAACACACATCGCCGCCGTCTGTGCCGCATATCGCCTCTACACCAAGCGCCGGTGCGTTGTCAAGTCTACTGAGTGTATTTTCATTCGCGTCATAAATGAAGCAGTCGCATATTCCCTCTTTCGTTTTATACAGTATGGCAAAATCATCACCGCAGCGGGCAATGTCGCTTACAAAGTACTGTTCCCCGGGACTTGAAATATACTGCGTACTGAACGGAGTTCCGGCCATCTCTGTGTCGATATTTCGCAGTTCTTCGGCGGGGTTTTCCTGCGGCGATTTTCCGCTGCAAGCAGTAAGCAGCAGTGCTGCTGCGACAAGCAACGCTACATAACATTTCTTCATTTAGAGCCTCCTCGCAGTCAGTTTAATCCGATTGTTATGTGAGGCGAGGGATTATCCCTCGCCTCATTATGTTACCAGTACAAAAAATATTGATGTAACGCATGTAAAACAGATATGCTTTTCCAAGATCCTTTGTTAGTAAATAAAATCGTATCGTATTGCAAATCCGAAATCATAATGAGATTTGTAAGTTCATCTATTAAAAAACATAATAAATTTCACAAACAAGACTATTGACACTTTTTTATAGGGTTGCTAAACTTTACAAAAAAGCACCTTTTACTTATACATTCCATTTGACAGCAAAAAAGTGTCGCACTATTTTAAAAAATAGAAAAAGTTTATGACTTTGTAAGTTGTAATGTAGGGAGATGAGAGATATAGATAGCCTCCAAACCAAATGTACTCCGGAGCAAAATCGGTTTATTGAGGAATTATTCAGGTCTGAACATAAGGACATGTTTGAGTTTGCTTACCATACTCTTGGGGACGAAAATCTGGCAGATGTTGCTGTACAGGATACTTTTTTGATCGCCTTGAAAAAACCGAACAGCTTATGCAATAGCCCAAATCCAGTGGGTTGGCTTTACAACACGATAAAGAATGTTATTTTACATATCGAGCGGGACAGGAATTATTTGTACAAGAAGAACATCTCTTTGCATGAAGATACGACTGATTTGGCTTCATATATGGATACATACTCGGAAGTGTGTCTGGAAGTAGGCAGGAGTGACGAATGGAAGCTACTGACGCAGTTTTACATTGAAGGATATTCCATACGGGAGTTGGCAGAGAAATATGGGATCTCAGAGGAAGCCTGCAAATCGCGCTTGAAGCGAGCGCGGATGAAGTTGAGAAAAAAATTAAAATAAAAAATGTTGGCACTTTTTCCATTCCTTTTGGAATGGATATATGAAGGGAGGATAGACGAATGACGCCGGAACAGAATTACAGCTCATTTGACTATCTCAATAAACTAAATATTCAGCAGCTCCGTGAGATTCTTCGCCTGCAATTGGAAGAAGATGAAGTCAATGTTGAGCTTATTAAAAAAATCAACGCTGTTTTGGCGTCAAAAACAGAAAACCCGAAACGAGATGTTGATTTCGTCTATAACAGTCTGCGCGCTGCCGAAGGCTCAGATCCACTGTACAGCGAGATAATTGACGAGGTGGCGGCCGGGACTAATCCAGAGGAAATTGCCGTCTCTCATCTGAAAGCCCGCTCTTTTTTCAGAATAGGACTGGTCGCAGCGGTCATAATAGTGCTGTTTATTGGCACTGGGATCGTCGGTCATGCAATTGGCTTTGATTTTTGGGACGCAATGAGCGAGTGGACGGAGGACAGGTTAGGCTTTCTTGTTGGAGATAGTTTATATGAACGGACAGATGTAAAGTATCCCTATTACGAATTGACCGAGGCTATGAATAAAGCAGGCATTGTTGCTGATGTAGTACCAAAATATATGCCGTCCGGGTATTCACTGTCATCAGTCGTTGCCAGTGAGGGCATTAGAGGACTCGGCATTATGTGTACTTTAACGAATAATGACAGAGAAATTCTTCTAAATTACCTCGTGATGGAGCAAAATTCAAATAGAGTTTTCACAAAAGACGAAGCTGCGCCGGAAGTATACACAGTGTGCGGATTTGAACACATTATATTTACTAACGAAGGGAATTACATCGCGGTTTGGCTGAATCAAAATGTCCAATGTGAAATTCAGGGAGTAGAGGATAAGAGAGAGCTGCTGAAAATGATAGATTCTATTTATGAGGAGTAATAAAACATGAACAAAACCGTGCGTACTCTTTTGCTGCTGATCCTGATAATATCTTTACTGTCCACCTCTGCTGTCATGGCATACGCACTAACACCCTACTCTAATGCCTATGTGTCTTCCTTCGATAATGAAATCTCTGCATTGGGCGGCGGAAATATCAAAATAGAATTCGAGACATGGGGAACAGGTACGATGGACAAAATCGGTGCATCCGTAATAAAGCTGTACGATCAGGATGGTTTGGTTTATACATTCAGTATGTCTAATCCGACCTATACTTCCCAAATGATTGGAACTAAGTCAACGCATTTCTATGGGAGCGTTACATATGAAGGGGTTGCCGGGAACACATATTATGCTACTGTGACCCACTATGCCGCAAAAGGCACCGGCAGCGGAACCGAGAACTATACGACAAATTCCGTTGTTGCGTAACACGAGTATAAGATAGTTCAAACATATTTAATACTAGCAAAAGGGCTGTAAAAAAGGCCCCAAAAGAAGAAGGACGCAACCAAGCAAGCTTGGATACGTCCTTCTTCTTTTGGAACATTTTTTTGGATGAAAAAAGTACCGAAAAGAATTATAGACTAAAGTAGTGAAATATACCAGCGTTTGTTGCAGAAAGCTTAGAAATCTACAATCCGTTTTTTATTTAACGAGATTGCGGAGGTTATCGGAATCGAGCAGTATCTGAAGCTGGATTTATTCGAGCCCGCAAGGACGGCCAAGATAGAGTCAGCTCAACATGATGAAAACAATCTTGTTTTGCTTTACGGACATGGGGTATGCGTGATTTTGTGGGATAGTTGACCGCTTTTCTGCCTCTTTTGGGCCACGAATAAAGGCTGTAAGTTCGGGTGATTTTTCCTCACCTTTTTCACAGCCTTTTTTATAATTTGATATAAAACTTTATAAAAGAATAATACTAAAACCTAATTAAAGCAAGACAAAATCCAATTACGACCAGTGATACTGCGAATGATGTCTGTGGAGAGGT
>JBJDYH010000367.1:0-5656 GCA_051867135.1 Faecousia sp.
AGGAACCCCATGAGCTCCTGCCTTGATGGTTTTAGACGGCTCATCCAACTCGCTGCCGGAGTGCCCAGCATACACTCTGGCACCGTCACGGAATTCATGGTTGTTAAACAGAGTCGCCTTGCACAGATCAGTAGGATCAGGCAAGTCACCAATGGCGTCACGGACGGTCTGCCATCTAAGAAGCGGGGTATCAGTTTCCTCGACCGCACGGCGGATGGAACGTAACTGCTGCGCGGACAAAGGTGTTTCAGACGGACGCTTCATGCTGTGCTCTTCCCAATACTCGCCAGTCACCCATTTTGAGTAAAGCAACGCCTCTTGAGAGTGAGTGGCAGGTGGAAAGCTCCAACTTGCGTTGAAATCGCTTCTGAAGCCAACGATAATGACGCGATGACGGGACTGCGGTACGCCATAGTCAGCAGCATTTAAAAGTCGGAACACAACATTGTAAGAAAGACCATCATCATGTCCGGAAGTATGGTACTGTTCTAGTAGTGTCAGATGCTCATCCCAAGTCATTGTGGCCTTCTTCACAACTTCGGGATGTTGAAGCTGCAAGAGGATGTAATTAAAATAGGAGCTAAAGGACTTTCGAAGCAGTCCTTTGACATTTTCAAAAATAAAAGCTTGGGGCTGTGTTTCGCGGACAGCCCTCACGGCTTCTGGAAACATATCACGCTTGTCGTTGTATGCCTGGTGCTTCCCGCCCAAAGAAAAGGGCTGGCATGGCGGGCCACCAGCAACAAGCTGAATTCTTCCCGTGTAACCATCATAACTGACAGTACGAACATCCGACTGGAACACCGTCCAATCATTCACGCCAGGATAACCATTGGCGATGTTTCTTTTTATATTGTCGCAGGAATCTTTGTCCCACTCAAAAAGCGCTTCGTGGTCGAAACCTGCCTGTTGTAGGCCAAGCGCAAGGCCGCCCGTTCCGCTGAATAATTCTATCGATTTCATATTGTACCTCTTGTTTTAACAGAGTCAGTTATCGTTGCCTGCTGTAAGCGTATCACTTCAACTGTCCATAAAAAGAGACTAATTCTCGGAGGTGAGTGTCTCATCCTTGATGATTTCCATGATATCCTCCACGCGGCAATCAAGTGCAACACAGATTTTTAGTATCACATCTGTGGTCACATTTTCTCCCTTGCCGAGCTTAACGAGAGAAGATGAACTGACGCCTGCTACTTTCCGTAGGTCGGATTTCTTCATATTTTTGTCAATCAGCAACTTCCAAAGCCTGTTATAACTCATTCTCATATTAGTTTTGCTCCTCTTTATTCCAAGGCCTGCCATAAAGTTCACAGTTTCCGTCAGACAGTCTCAAAACGCAATTGCGTTCCAGAATAGCCTGTGTATCAGCCGTGTATGCTGCCTGTTTATCAAAAGCGATAAAGATTTGTTTTTCGCTTTTCTCATAAATCTTCATGATTCCATCAATCGCACCATCGCTGATGTTTTTCAAAATCAGCGAATCATGTGCTATCGCCGGCAGAGCGGTGGTAAATAGTACTGCCAAGTCATAGATGATCATGCTTCTGAAATTAGAGCCGGTCCCTGTGTCATCGGGGGTTTCAAACTTGTATCTGTTATAACTGTCAAAACGCAGATATGGCGCTTTGCGAGGCTCAGAGTGCAACTGTGCATCGAACTCCCTCATTTTGTCGTTCAGCTCGGTCTCGATTTCCAGAAGGATGCTTTCGATTGCCTTTTTCAGAATTTCATCGGCTCTGGCTTTAGCATCTTGTAACCCCTTCAATGTAAGGAAGGCTTCATTCTGTACTTTCAGAGCATCAATTTTTCCCTTGATTTCAGCGTGTCTGTCCAAGAATTCCTTTGAGATGTTGCCGATGAATCCCAGGGCACTTATTTGGGTTCGAACTTCTGCAAGTTGCTGATCCAGAGAAGCAATTTCGCTTTCGATGGATTGCCGCTCGGTGGAAAACTGCTCATCGAGGATTTGTGCCAGCTTCTGATGATATCGCTCCACCTCGTACAGCTTGCGAAGGTTTACACTTGGAAAAAACTCCTGTAGTGCAGACAGGTCCGCTTCCGTAGGATAAAGCCCATATTCCAAGCTCATGGTCACCAACTTTAGCTTGCGCTGCTTGGATTGCAGTTCGGTCTCAAACATCAAACGCCGAGCATCAAGCTGGGCTTTCTCCTTACCTTTCTCAATTTCTTCTTCGGTGTGCCCTTGATCCGCTTGCTGAGTAAGTGTACTGAGTTGAATCTCAAGGTCTCTAATGAGAGCGAGATTTTCCTCGTATTGATCTTTGCCGCCAACAAGGTTAGATACAAAGTGGTATTTCCGAGCCTCTTTAAATACATCGAGTTTCTTCTTTTCCTCGGCAAGGTTCTGACGGTACACTTGGATGTCCTTGTTACGGTCGAACAGGGCAACCAGCATAGCGATGGACTTCTCCATGTCCTGTCCGGGAATGCCGCGCAGCGGTCGACGCTCATCTGTATTGTCCTTGCCGTAGATTCTAAAGAAACTGCTCAGTGCTACCCTAAAAGACAAGCCATCGAAATCCATGTGGTACTGTGATTTTAACCAGTCTACAAACTCAGCTTTTGTCCAATGCGGTCCAATCAGATCGTAGTTCTCTTTACAAAGAAACACCTTGTCGGCATTCTCTGTAGCACGGGCAAAATAGTGCTTTTGACCATCGAACTGGAATGCAAAGAATATAGTATGGTGTCCAATGTGTTTTACACCATCACTTTTCAGATAGGTGTCGCCTCCAAAGACAAAATCTATTGCCAGCATGGCAGAGGATTTTCCGATAGAGTTTGCGCCATCCTCTTTGCCTAGAACAACATTCAGCCCTTTTTTGAAACGAATCGGAGGGCGCATTTCACCCTGCTCTATAAACACCGGCGAGAACATCTCTACAAGCATATAAACACCTTACCTTCATCATTAATGTCTGCTGCCCGCAGAGCATACAGACAATCCATGACGGACAGAAAATCTGTCGCATCACTGAGTTCCGGTTTTAGTTTATCATATAACTCAAACACAGGAACAGGACCACCTTTGATTTCACTCAGCACCTTGGGGATTAGCGCCAGGGTGCTGTTTTTATATGAATACAATTTATTCGGTAATTGCATCGAACACCTCGCAACTCTGAACGAAATAGGAAACAACGATTTGACAGTAGATGTCTTCCTGCAGACTTATACGATGGATTTTTGCGACAATCTCGTTGAAAATCTCTATGTTCGTTTTCTTGGCTTTCTTCAATCGTCTGTATATGGCCTTCATCTGATCCTGAACTTCCTCGTAGTCAATCTCACCACGCTTATCCAGGTTTATCATGATTTCCTTGATTTTCACAAAGTACGTGGTCACATACAAGCTAATAGTGTGGTACAGAGCAATGTTATCGGCAGGGCGCAGTTTCTGTTTGATTTCCTTTGGGTCAAGGGAGGCATCCGCAAGATCCTTCTCGTTTAACTTCTTAATTTTTCCAATCGCACGGATGATGCCCTTTTCCAACGGCAGGTCATCAATGAGACTTAGGCTTTGCGCACGGGTCTCCAGAATCTTTTTCACGTTTAAGAGTTCTTTGCTGACTTTAGGATCGCCGTCAATTGAATATGTAGCATAGCACTGCGGGCACAGCGCCAGAAGGTTTCGTACCTCTGGTGCTTTCTTTTTGTCTATCACACTGACACAGTAGGCATCCGCTGCCTTTCCGTCTTTGGAAACAGTTAGCGGCCTGCCGCAACCCGGAAATGGACAGTAATGACCGACTTCATTCAGAAGGTAGTAACCGTATTGATTCCGCAGCCCGGCTTCGGCCTGTTTCTGCTTTTGCTTTTCCAGTTCACTCTGCTGGATAAGTCCGGCACGGGTCTGGACGATCTCAACTATCCAAGCTGCAATTTGCTCTGCCACATTCTCCGCATTCAGAGAGGCATCGTAGCCGTGCAGATCTGAAGCAAGAAGGTTCCTCACCGTTTCGCTTTTCTCGTTGATACGCTCAACGAGGATTTCCGGCGTAAGCCTGTAAACGATGGCTTTTGCCAGTTTCTGTGAAATACCCCTTTTGGCATAAGTCCGCAGAGTCTCATCTTTTGTCTTTGTTGAGGGATCCTTACTGGAACCCCATTCTTCCTCGGTGACCGTAGTAATCATGGCCATCAATTCACGAAAGAAATATGGGACATCAGCATCATCCGCCAAATATTTCTTCAATATCGGGAACAGAGTTTTAAATTCCACTGCGTTTTCTCCTTTTCGTAAATTTGAACCATGTTGAACTGCGGTGAACCATTCAATCCCTAAATCGCAGACCCCCATTTTATATAATAAAGCTGACATTCAGGGCAACTCCCATCTGCTGCAATGAGAGTCAAAAATATTATAGCGCAGGAATGTCCGATTGTCAATCCGTTCGCACGAGATAAAGACATTATAGAGCCTCAAAGGACAATCTCGATGCGAAAAGGACTCGTCTCGGGCGCGACATTAAAAGGCCCAATCGCAGCCGCTATTTACAGCATCAGCTGATCACTGATGGCTCAACTGTAGATGGTAGACAACTAAATACTGTAGCTGCCTTTTGAGCGGGTTTGCTGCAATCCGAAACGGAGTAATTCGTTTGGACTGCGGTTGGTCACTTGCACCCATTTTGCGGCTACCTTCAATTCCTCCGTTTCGGAATCACCGAAATCGGAGGAATTTTTTTTGCAAACCAATGACAAGCAGTATTACATCTACCTTCGTTCCACCAAGGAACGCATCCCCTGTACACGCGAGGAGTTTAACGCTTACTACCACGACATCAACCTCTTCCGTCAGAAACAGCAACGCCACGGTAAGTGCGTATGTCCAGAAAAGAAGCGGTTGGACTGCGATATGGATTGTACCAGTTGTTCCTTCCGCAGAGCCGGCGATACTGTTTCCCTCGACTACGAGACAACAGCCGATGAGGACGGAGAGGAAATCGCATGGATTGATAGCTTGGCAGACCCTTCTCCGCTAATTGCTGATATCGTTGCTGATCGCCAGACCCTCCAACTGCTGTTTGACCGTCTCGGTGAACTGATGCCTGAAGCGCTCGACATCGGAAAGATGCGCCTGGCTGGGAAGAGTGACCTGGTAATCGCAGCAGAAATTGGAATCAAGAACACAACTTTTCGTTCCAGGCTCGACCGTGTAAAAAAGATTCTTGCATCTGAGTTCCCGGACTTTTTTTGAAAAACTTTTTGTTTTCTTCGTAAATCGGCACACCTCATCCGCAGTGGTGGGTGTAAGGGGCAACACGATACGGCTCCTTGCGGGAGGTGAAAAAGAATGTACAAGTCCGAAAACACCGCGATGACGCCGGAAGAGGAACTGGTTGAGGTCCTCCTGGACTTCATCATCGTATCCGCAAACCTGGCAAAGAGCATCAACCGCACGATCAAGCAGAAGCAAATCAAGGAAGGAGGCACCGTCAATGGGCAAAATCAGCGAACTGGACATGGCAATCAAGGATCTGCGCAGCGCTGCCGCTACGATTAACGATGTGGCAGATACCCTGGCAGAGGTCTTCGGCACTGAATCGGCTGATGAGGCCCCTGACGCTGCCGCCCCTGCCGAAACCGCACTGACCTTGGAGCAGGTCAGAGCCGTCCTCGCGGACAAGTCCCG
>JBJDYH010000368.1:0-5636 GCA_051867135.1 Faecousia sp.
TCTGATGTATAATGCCACATGATAATCCATGGGGTTGCTTATCTCTAAGTACATAAACTGTCCTCCCGAAATAAGCGACCATTCATCGCCACAACAATACTACATCGGCTGGCGAATAGCCAGGGCAAAAAGCTCTTTTTGCAGGAATAATCGAAAGGACTCTGTGATGAGGTCTGCCAGCGTCTGGTCCGTATCGGAATATGTACAATGAACAATGATTTGATTGCTTTTCATAAGACACCTCCTGGATCGATTCTATGATTCAGATGTGATCAACTTGCTGTTTCAAAGCAAAAAGCCCGCACCAATTACGGTGCGGGCCTGGTCAGTATATTAGGTTGAACACATGCTTTCTGTTTTTATATTATGCCAGTTTTCCTTCCTTTACACTCCATGTTTCCACATTGTTCTGATGAAGCCAATTCATCACTTGTTCGACATACTCTTCCGGTATGTCAAGGCATGACCGCGACTCAATCAAAAGTACATCGAATTTAGATACCGGGGCGGTACAACAGATGTCAATGAGCTGCTTGAAAATATTCGGCGTAATCTCGTCATCAAAGAATAAAGACGCCTTGCTTTCATTACAGATTGTCCACCCCTGCTTGTCCGCAAAGGAGCGGCAGAGGGCCCCTTGCAGCTCAAGGGGTGCGGTTTCATCGTTGTTTGCAAATGGCTTAACATATAAGCATCGAACCGTTTTTTTCATTTTCATTCTCCTCTAATTGGATGTTTTCCGGAAGAACCGTAAATGCGTTTTTCTCTGAATGTAGTTTCATACCATACCCCCAGCGCTTGCTGTGTGCGCAAGATGCAGTATAGTATTCTTATTGTAGTGCCCGTCAGCAATTGCCAGCAAGATACCGTACTGCAGGTTTTGCACCCGGATATGCCGGGAAATAATTTCATAGGGATGTTCTTCGTCCACCGGCGCCTTATCCAGCATTTCCAACAAATCCAGTACCTGCAGATAGGCTTTGTTCGCTGCCGTAACTGTCACTTTAGGCGGACGGATTGTGACGCCGAGTTTCTTATCAGTCCGCATGCAGTCTTTCGCCATATTCGTTACAAGAACACGCTGACAAGGCATTTGGGAGGTCAAACCCATGCGGTGCATGACGGTAAAGCCGGTTTCATATCCAATGTTCGGCAGCAGGTATTTATCTGCGATGAGTTGCTCCCGGTTGATTCCGACCTCACCAAAAGGCGTTGCAGCGGTCAGATAGTAAATACCTTTTTGATAGCGGCGCAATTCAGGAATGAGTTTGCCGTCCATAATGCGCTTTACTGCAACGGCAGTAGCCGCAGCCGCCTCCTTGCCATCGAGCTGAAAAGCAACACCAAGCTGGTTTGCAACCTGTTTGGTATAGATTGGCATACCTACATTGGCTTTTTTCAGTGTATCGCATGTAAAATCGACATAGTTCATACACATCGCAGTTCCTTTTTGATATATTAAATTCGAAAATTTAATTTTATTTCCGAATAAATTATATCATTATTTTTCGAACAGTCCAGTCGGAATGCGTGCGATTTACTCTTCGGGGTCTTTGTTTACGCAGGCTGCTCCACCTGCCACTAATATTCTGCGTAGAGTGCTTATTTTAAGCTATGGGCAGAACGAGACCGCAAGGCATTGGCCTTGCGGTCTGTTGCTGGTGAAGATAAGCGGGATCGAACCGCTGACCTCTTGAATGCCATTCAAGCGCTCTCACGGATTAGCTACACCCCCAACACTCTCATAGTATCAGGAAATCGGGAAGTTGACCTCCAAACACAGCGCATACCCCCGAAATACAAAGGCCCTATGAATCAAATGACAGACAACCATTTTCTTCACTTCCTTGTCACTTAATTCAAACAAATCTGCCCATGTCAACCGATTTAACCGTTTCGTAATAGCAGCCGTTCGCTCCTTTGAGACAAGCAGTTCGGCCCGAAGAGATACCATGCGCGCTTTGGATACCTGTATCTTTTCCTGTGCTTCCTGCAATGCTTGTGCAAGCACATCGGCAGAAAACCGGCTTTGATTCAAAAGAGCTTTCCCTACCTCAAATCTCAGTGCTTCGCACTCCTGCTCCGCAGTCTTCAACTTCTTTGACTCCTGTTGAATTTGCGATTCTATCGTTGCCTCGGAACACTGGCGCAGCCGCTCAAAAACCTTATCCTTGTCGATGGACCCAAGCCGTTCTAAATAGTCCTTTACGATTTTTTCAATAAGGTCATCCAGCATATGTGACGTGTATCCGGTCTGCCCGCCGCAAGTCAAGCGTTTCCGCGTTTTGTTGTAGCAAATGTATCGGATCCGTTTTCGGACAACATATTCCCCGGAAGCATTTTTGCGTGTTGTACAATTGGTCGTCAGTATCAACCTGCCTCCGCAGTTTCCGCAAAACACATTGCCGGACAGCAGGGCCTGACCCGTTATTTGACGCGGCATCGTGCGTCGGTCGCTATATTCATTCGTTCGCTGTGCCATAAGCATTTGTGCCTGCTCAAACTTTTCCATCGAAATGATCTGCAAGTCCGGAAATATCTCAGAATAGGTTTCACCGCTGCGGAGGACGCCAGCATAGGTGATGTTGTGCAAAATATGACCAATAGTGGCCTCATGCCAGCGTCTGCCCTCACGGTTAAAAATTCCCTGCTCATTCAACGTTGTCGCTATTTTCCATCGCCCATATCCATAGCCAATATTCATTTCATAGATCATCCGCACGATGCGAGCCTCTGCTTCTTCAATTACCAGTTTATTGACTTCGTGTTTGCGTTTATTCAGTACCCCGCTCGGGACCAACTTATATCCGAACGGCACAGTACCGCCAAGAAATCGCCCCTCTTGCACCATCTGTCCCAAAGCAATTTTGGTGCGGTAAGAAGTTTTTTGGCTTTCTCCATCCGCTTGCCAAAAGCGGATGTAATTCATAAGACGATCCGTATGTGAGTCAAATCGCTGTTCGCCCTCATTGACGCTCCACACGCGGATACCATTTTTGACGAACCACTCCACGACAAAAGGCGTTTCATCGGACTTGCGTCCCAGCCGATCAAACATAAACACCAGCAAAATATCGAATTTGCCCTGCTTAGCATGGTCGCGAATCAGCTGCAGTTTGTCTCGATGATCCGCACTGACTTTGTAGCCGGACACGCCTGCTTCCTGTTCTTCCTGAATGATCGTCCAGCCCATCTTTTTCGCAAAATCCCGGCATGCTTTTCGCTGCATTGGGATATCCACTTGGTTCCTGTCGGTATAATCCACCTGCTTTGCTGTGGATACCCGATACAGGCAATATACTCGCTGTTGCATTATAGCTCCTCCTTTCCACGACGAATCAAATAGTCCAAATATGAGTTTATCAGGATTTCCTTTACAATCTCCGCCACACCATCTTGACCCGATATCGTCTTTGCTGCAATTCTGCGCTGTTGATCGAGAATCAAAAAACCGTTTTGGCTCATTTCGTCCCAAGCATCCACAATCCCACCTCCTTTCTTTGAGCGAAAGAGCACGAATGGCCCTTTTAGCTTAACGGAAAGTGGTAGGATTGTCTTATGAAATATTCAATTTCAACGCAAGGATTCTGATTGATGAAATGAGCGATGTATGGTATAATATTGGTGAACAAATATTTTCATGAGGTGCCCCTATGCGGAACAAAAAGCCTCCCTTTGAAATCACGAATACGATGATTGATTACGTTGCGGAAATTGCCGAACTGGTGGGCAGGCTGACATCCACCAATCAGCTATCTGCGAATCCCACCCTGCGGCGAACAAACCGTATCCGAACGATTCATGGTTCTCTGGCCATTGAGCAGAACACCCTCAGTCTGGAACAGGTCACCGCAGTTTTGAACGGCAAGCAGGTTTTGGCTCCTCCCAAGGATATTGCGGAGGTCAAGAATGCTTACGAGATTTATGAACGTTTGGACGAGCTTGATCCCCACTCTGTGGATGACCTGTTGACCGCCCACGGCATCATGACCCGGGGGCTGGTGGATGAGTCCGGTGTGTTCCGTTCCAAGCCTGTCGGCGTTGTAGACCCGGAAGGGCATGTCCTGCATTTCGGCACTTTGCCGCAGTATGTCCCGGATTTGGTCATGGAGCTGCTGGACTGGGTCAAGAACAGCGATGTGCATATGCTGATCCGCAGCTGCGTGTTCCATTATGAGTTTGAGCTGATCCATCCCTTCGCCGATGGAAACGGTCGTGTGGGCCGCCTGTGGCATACGCTACTGCTTTCCAAATGGAATCCGGCCTTCGCCTGGCTACCGGTGGAGTCCATCATCCATGACCGTCAGCAGGAGTATTATGCGGCCATCAATGCTTCCAATGATGCCGGAGAGTCCACAGTGTTTATTGAGTTTATGCTCTCAGCCATCAAAGCATCGCTCATTGACGCCATCAACACGAGCGATGAAATGAATGATGGCGCGATGGATAAGGCAACAATGCGGTGGAAACAGATTGAGAAGTTCTTGGAAACGCATCCGTTTATTATGAATGCAGATGTGCGGGCGCTATGTGGTGTTTCGGCAGCTACGGCTAATCGGATTCTTGCGGGTCTTGCTACTGAGGGAAAACTTGTTAAATATCGCGAAAGCGGACATTGGGCATACCGGTTCTAAAGTTACTATGATTATTAGGCATAGAAGAGAGGAATTCAGAATGAAGAAAATTGATTTTCACATTCATACAGTGCCTACGGTGAGCGACCAATATTTTGAATATGATCAAACCGTCTTAGAAAAATATATTGCCGAATTATCATTGGATGCTATTGCAATTACGAACCACAATACCTTTGACAAAGAACAGTACGATAAGATTTGTGAAGCAGTAAATATCCCCGTTTTTCCTGGTATTGAAATCGATATTGAAAAAGGACATTTATTGGTAATTACTACCCAACTTGACATTCTGGATTTCAGCAATTGTTGCAAAAATGTTAGTCAAAAAATACAATCAGAAACAGATTATTTAACTGAGTCGCAGTTTGTAGAACTATTCCCAAATGTAGATAAGTATTTAATAATTCCACACGTGGGAAAATCCCCTTCTTTGTCAATGGAGAAGGTTCCTAAATTAATTTCTCATATTACTTGCGGAGAAGTTAATAGTATTAAAAAATTTGAGAGTCTAAAAAAAGACCAAGATAGTTTTACCCCGGTTTATTTTAGTGATATCAGAATAAAAAAAGACATCGATACTTTTCCTTCTCGGTATACCTTTGTTGACGTAGATACACTGTCACTGGCAAACATAAAAATGGCGTTGAGCGATAAGGGTAAAGTATCTTTGTCACAGGAAGAAGGTAATTCTGTCATTCAAATTTTGAGTAATGGATTAAAAATATCAACTGGCTTGAATGTTCTTTTAGGGGAGCGTTCTTCTGGCAAAACGCATACTCTCGATGCAATTTTCGAAAGTACAGATAACGCAAAGTACATTAAGCAGTTTTCTTTAGTCACACAAGATAATGAATCCGACCAAAGGAAATTTGACGAATTATTGCAAACTCGCTGTTCGTCGGTATCAGAAGAGCATTTCTCAGAGTTCAAAGGAGTCGTCGATAGCGTAAAGAACATCCATTTAGACATGGATGAAAAACAAATTGAAGAATACCTGAG
>JBJDYH010000369.1:0-5613 GCA_051867135.1 Faecousia sp.
CTGCTTGAAGCCGCTTGAGCCAGCGGTAATGGTTATTTCCACCGACTGCGCCGCCTCCAGGAAATTGGCATAGGAGCCAAGATACTGATTAAACAGTACCACAAATGCAGTGATCAGAGGAACGAGAATGAGCAGGCATTGCACAAAAGGAGGTTTGGTTCGCTGCATCCACAGCCGTGTCAGAGAGGTCGGTTTCCAATTAGGCTTTCTGATTTGCTTTTTTTCGGACTTTCTCATAAGCGCAACGCTGAGTGCACCGAGGCAAACCAGCAGATAGAATGCAATCTGGACTGCTGTGTTTTTCGGGTCCATGTGGAAGACCCGCCAGATAATGGTGGAGTCCGTGGTCTGCTCCAAATACTGTTCGTACAAAATCCGCATGACCGCATAGGAGATTCCAACAGCACCTCCCGCCGCCAGCGGGAACAGAATGCCAAGCTCCAGCAGGAACATGCGGATTATCTGCCGCCTTGTCGCTCCCAGGGCAGTCAGTTCCTGTAGTTCGGGGGAGAAAGCGGCTATATGGTTGCGATACGCACTTTGGGCAATCAGTCCGGAAAAAAGCAAAAGCACCAGACTCAGAATCCGCATTTGCTGCCATCTGGAAAGCAGCATCGGATCATCCTGTATTCCGTATACATCCTCATATCGATAAAAAATCACATCAATTTCAGCAGCCTTCCGACCGTTTTGGGCCAACCTGGTCTTAATCAGATTGGAAAGCTCCGCTTGGCTGCCGATCTCAGAATAGCGGTTCCACGTTTCCTCGGATGCGAAATTCAGGTAAATCCACCGATCCTCATAATATGGTTCTGTCAGTCCATCGATTCCACGCAGCAGCGCCGTATCCTCGGACTGAACTCCGGAAATATGAATCGCCTGTCCCTTGCTGAAATCAAGTGTTTGCAGATAATGACCATATATCATGCTGTCCCGATAGATGGAAACCACCAAAGGCAACAGGAAGGCGCACATCAGGATCCAAAGAAGGGAAAAATGCCGCAATGGCCTGCGCTTGAAGGAACGAAGCAAATAGAGAGAAAGCATGGAACCGCCTCCTTGTCAGGGATTTACCATTAGTTTATCGTTTTTTCCGAAATTTGCAAGATTACCTTTGGAAAATTAATCCAATATTAAGCACCGCAATGTTGATGAACCATAGGGCTCTGCGTTTGAAAAATAGAAACGAATAGATTGGCAGAACAGAAATACCCCACAATTGCCACCCTTTCTCCACGCTTGATGGAGAAATGCGAATGGTTCAACGCATAAATTCCTAAGCTTCTGTGCCGGAATACACAGCTGCGGTCTCTTATTTCCGGTAAACTCATGAATGCTCCGCTTTCAACACTTTCCACAGAGAGTGTTTTATGGGTCCAATAAACGACAGTGCAGCCAACAAGCCAATTCCCAGATAAATCCCCAGCACGGGTATGGAAATAATAAATGGGCGATTGGCTTGTGATGCCTCTATTTTTGCCCAGGGGATTGCAATAGCATATGGCAGCACCATTGCGGGAATTGCCCCAATCCAGGCCGGAATCAGGTTTGCCAATTGCCTGCGCGAACCGCCCACTTGATGAATTACCCTCAGCATTGGTGCGCAGTCGTTTACATATCTCGCCAGACGCACCCAGATAATTTGCATGGCAACAATCATCAGAATACAGAAAATCCAGCTGAGAAGGAGGAGTCTGCCTTCCTGCCGCGCCGTGGAGGTATCTGTGCCATTCTGGAAATTGGTCACAACATAATCGCTGCTCAGATACTCTGTCAGATTCTTCTCCAAGGAATTCGCTGTTTGCGCATCGGCGTAGAGGACAAGCTGTGCTACCGGCACATATGACATCAGCTGCTGCATCAGTTCCTCGCTGACGTACACGTTCACTTCGTATCGGCTTTGGCTTTCTGATACAGATGCCACGGTTACCGCGATCCGGTCCTCGGGGTGGAACACTTCTGCAAGGTAGTAAGTCCCTTCTTCTGCTGTTCCTCCCGGCAGTTCTGCGGCAATTTGGTTTTTGCGAAGACTGGAATCCTGACTTGTATGTACCGAAGCCGTCATCGTATCCCCCTGCGGCGTGAACAGGAAAAACATTGGATTGCTTGCATTCTGCTGTTCCACGCGTTCTACACCGGTGAAACCCGATACTGTGTCGATCACCTCCTGGGAGAATCCCCATTCGGAATGTGTTATCACAATTTTCGCATCCTGCGCAGCGTACACATTCTGGGCGTAGATACTCAGATATTGGTTGAACAGCAAGACAAAGGCAGTCATAAGCGGAACCAGAATGAGCAGACAGCGAACATACGGAGGCTTCGTCCGGTGAATCCATTTTCCGGGCAGGGACGCTGATGGAAACCGGGTCTTCTGTATGTTTTTATGTCTGGGACGAATCTGCAGGGAAACCGCCATGGAACACAGGCACACCAGGAAATAGAACAGAATTTCCAGTGCGGTGTTCCGGGGATTCATGTAAAAAACCTCCCAGACGGCTACAGAATCCGCTGTATTTCCCAGAAAATGTTCATAAAGATAACCCATCACGACCCAACTCACGCCAATTGCACTTGCAGCTGCCAGCGGAAAGAGAATACCAAATTCCGCAAAAAACAGCCGGACAATTTGCTGCTTGGTTGCACCCAGGGCACGCAAGTCAGCCACTTCCTGAGAGAACCCCGCAATGTGATTGGTGTAAGCGCTGCATACGATCAGTCCGGAAAAGAGCAGCAATGCGATATTTAGAAGCCGAATCTCCTGCATATGGGATTCCATGACAGGATCGTTGTTTATACCATGCCATTCGTCGTACGCATACATGGTGAGACGAAGGGAATGGCCGGATTTCCCAATTGCCAGATTAAGAACTTGATTTATTTTGTTTTGTTCGTCCCAGAATGCCTGCAAATCTTCAGAAGACATATGTTCCAGGTTATCCCAGTCGGTAAACCTTTTCCATGCTTCATCAGATGCGAATGACAGATAGATTGTTCCGTCCTCATAAAACGGGTCAGTCAGGCCATCGATGTTCTGAAAGTACGCCACATCCTCCGGGGCAGCCCCTGAGATATGGAATGCCGATTCTTTGCTTTTATCCTGATTTTGTAATTGAATCCCATAGGTCAGGCTGTCCCGATAGACAGATACCACCAGCGGCAGCAGAAACGCACACAACATAATCCAAAACATGGAAATATGCCGCAAGGCCTTGTGCCGGAAAGATTGACGGAGATATTGAAAAATCAAAGACAGCCCTCCTTGCAAACCGATGCGTAGGTATTTTTTACATTCAGGTGAATGCAAAACGCGTCAAGTTTCTGTTATCTGCCTGCGTTCTGACATCCATGGTCATAATGCTCATGGTAATATGTATTGGAATTTGTCACGTGTCCAGATGCGCAAACATCCGCTTCTGTAATGTAACAATATGTATAGTCACATCGTGCAGTACACCCAAGTTCCTCATTATAGTAGTAGTGAGTCGCAGTATAAACCGGGGAAAGACTGACAACCTCTCTGCTTGTTTGTCTACCACATACAACATTATTTGCGGGGTTAACATAACTGCAATATCCACTTGCAAGTGCGCTTATCGGTAATAGCACTGCTGCTACCAAAGCGCATACCAAACAGACAGCTATTCTTCGAGCGTTCTTTTGATGTTTCATGTTTGTTCTCCTCTCATTATCGATTGCATATTACCGTCAACCGATGCCCATGCCACTGACAGCATATGGCAGTATCGCTACGGGCTTTTAGCTGTGCACTTTCACTACCAACCCTGGGCATATAGGAACCGCTGATCAGGCAGGTTCACAACGTTGCGTGATTCTGACATGATTCTGTGTTTTTAGGATATACCATATTTTGCATTTTGTCAATAGTTATTTATGAATCATAGGTATTTACTTTTTAACGCATTTTTGTTATAGTATATTTGCAAAAGCAGAAAGGGGTGGGTGAATGGCAACAGGCATCTTTAAGAAAGGCTCTATTGAACTGTTAACATTGTTAATGCTTCAGGAGGGGGATGTTTATGGTTACCAACTGATTCAGATGCTTTCTGAGCGCAGCGGAGGAAAGCTGACGGTGCAGGAGGGGTCGTTGTATCCGCTGCTGTACCGTATGTCAGATTCCGGCTATATTTCGTGCAGGGATGTCACGGTGCAGACGCGAAATGGCCGGAAGCGAAACCGGGTTCTCTACCATTTGGAATCCAGCGGGAGGGTACGCCTCAGGGAACTGAAAGCCGAGTTTGACCAGGTGCAGGAAGGAATTCAGAATGTTTTCAAAAACAGCGTACCAATTGGATATGAAAGAGAGGAAGCACATGAACAAGGCGGCGTCGCAGTACCTGCGGGAGGTGAAGAAGAGGATTCACTGCTCCCATTCACGCAAAACGGAGTTCCTCTGCCAATTGGAGGATGAGGTAGATTTCTTTTGTGAGGAGCACGATGGCAGTGATCTAACCAGTCTATCAGAGCGTTTTGGATCGCCGGATGATATTGCAAGAGAGTTTCTCGATGAACTTGGTCTCCAAGCGGTAAGTTCATCAAACAGGAAGAGACAACATATTCTGTATTTTGCAGTCTCGATTCTGATGACAATAGCTGTTTTTGTTGCTGTTGTTGAAATATATACATACTATCAACAGCAGCAAGTGCTGGACGGTTTTTACGTGGAATCCATTACTTACGAAGAGGATATTGCTCCTTATGTTATAAGTCCCAGCTATTTGACGGATGATTTTAACGATGATATATGCACGGATAATTGATAAATGGAGGTTTTTATGAGACGTTTTTCTATCGTGGTGACTTGTCTTTTCCTGGTTCTGGGGATGATGGCAGTCCCGACTTATGCATCTGGTTTTTCTGATTCTATTGTTATCAGTCAGTCAGTAACCAAAGTAGACGATGATAGCTATTATCTTGAGACCATTTCCATTCCTGCAATTCAGTCGTACAGTAATACAAAAAGAGGCACAAAAACAGCAGCGTACGTTGCTTCTGGCACGACTATTTATTCTATTTCTGTAACTGGTACGTTTAATTACGATGGGACATCCTCTGAGGCTATTTCTGCTTCTGGTACGATTACTACGTATGTTGATGGTGTCAGTATAAATAACCGTTATGCCTATACCTCTGGCGCATCTGCCTATGCTTTTGGCTCCGTTAGCTATAATGGAGTAACTTTGCAGAAAACAGTCACCCTTACCTGCGATAAAGACGGCAACCTGTCGTAATCTCTTTGGATTCTTTTCAATCGCCTCATCAAAGGGGAGCAGACTTGGATATCATACAGCGATTTCGTTGCCTGCCGAAACAGCTTATTTCGGAACTGTGGATTTTTTCATCCGTCATTGAAAGGAAAGAAGGTATCTGCACAGAGTTGTCAAAGTCAACGCATTGCCAGCCAGTACAGCCCGTACTGCTTCAAAAAAACGAACAGCCTGTGTTTTCCGGCGGTGCTGACAAAGCGCATAATCTGCGTAAGGAGAGCGCGGCAACAAACCCTATCCGCTGCAGCATGCGATTGTGAAATGCTTTTAGCTGGCAAAAAGAAACAGAAGCCGCCAATAATTGTCTGGAATAGACGTTCTCCTT
>JBJDYH010000370.1:0-5584 GCA_051867135.1 Faecousia sp.
TGTAGCCCATGCGGACGTTATCAATGGTGATAGGATTCAGATCGAGTTCAGAGAACGCCTTCACCACGGACAGCAGACGGTTGTTCTTGTCCATCTTGTCGATCTGCTTATCAAAGTCCAGGCTGCGGATGATGTCCTGGATATTTGCAGAGAAGCCCTGGATGTATGCCTTAAAGTTAGCGGCCAGGTGGTCGGAGTCGTTGACCAGTTCTGCCAGGTCAAACTCGCTGGTGTTGTAGAACTGGAAGCCGGACAGACGGTACATTGCCTTTGCCGGATAGTTCGGATTTGCCTTGAACATCTCTACGACCTTTGCCTTGGTGGGAGCCAGGGCGCACTCAAAGCGGCGGATGATAACCATCGGAATGATAACATCCTTGTACTTGTCGCTCTGATATGTGCCGCGCAGCTTATTTGCGATAGACCATATGAAATTCACTTCTGCGGAGACATCGATTGGCGCGTCGTCCCACATTGCATCAATTACCTTTTTATCAGCCATGCTGTTTTCCTCCGTTTCAGGGGTATTTTCGCCCCAGCGTAATTCTATTATAAAAACTCTTGTGTCCTAAAAAACGGACTTATTCGTTACCCATCATCATATTATAGTGCTGATCTTGGTGCATTACCTCGAAGATAAGCTGGAACACCGTGCGATGGGTATCGCTGTCAACACACTCATCATCGATGAACATCTCATCCCCAATGCCAGAAGGTCTGCTTACATAGTGGAGCAACGCAGAAGCCAGGTGGTACTTTTCATAGTTCGGTTTGCCGCCCTCGACCTCGGTCACGAACTTCCCCTTGTTCTCCTCCAGAACGATTCTACGAATATCAGCACCCTCAAAGCCACAAAGTTGCAGGAAATATTGGTCAATAATTCTGCGGGAGACATTTTTGATTGCGATGGAAGCCCGTTCCTCCTTGTACAACTTTTTCAACTCATCCCACAAAGCTGCGTAGGAGTTCTGAACAGGATTGTAGTTTTCCTCTTCGCCTGCAATCCGGCTCGGACGGACGCACGGAATAATGGTAGACTTGTTATCCACTTTTCGGATCACGAAGAAGGAGGTACTCTTGTAATGAGACACTTCCTTATAAGTAATCTCGTTGTGGAAATATGCGTTGTGGGTCATGATGAAAATCTGCTTGATGTAGTCGCCCTTTACATCGGGATTTCTATAATCGGTATTGTTGTAGCAGACCCCAATCATACCACGCACGATGGAACTGACGATAAAGAGCGCATTGCTGTCCATACTGGACACAGGGTCATCAATGACAACGATTTTGTCACGGGTATCGGCACCTTCCGGGGCTCCTTCGAGGCTTCCGTATGTGGTAGCGCTACCAACCTTACCATTACCGCGAACCAGCTGATAGAAATACAGGAATGCAATAAAGTTGCGCTCACCTTCGCTGAGGCGGGTTGCCACTTCGCCATTTGGACGGATTACCTCGTAGGTATCCTTAACGCCCTGTTTCGGCTTGAGTTCAAAGCCCTGGAATCCGGAATCGCGGAGCAGATGGTTGATGCTCTCGATAGCCTCCTCAGTATTGACACCCTGCTTGTTAAGTTCCTGAATTTCTCCCATGATACGACGCCAGTCGGCTCTGGCTTTTGCAACGGATTCTTCCAGGCCCTTAATGTCACGGTCGAAACCAGCAACAGCCGCCTTGTAATCAGCGATCTGATCCTTGAGTAGAAACGCAATCATCTCCCAGACCTCACGCTTGCACTGTTCCTGCTTTTTCCGTTTATCGTTGACGATGCTGTTGTTCGTCATGATCTGTCGGTTGATTTCATCAATAATCTGCCCAAGGTCAAGCAGTATGGAATCCGTATCCTCCAGCGCAACGATAGAGGTCGGTTCCTTGATTTTGCTTTCGATGCGCTGGATGTTGATTTTAATCTTACTCTCCAAGAGCGCCAGCTTGTCTCTGTATTCACCAAGGTCAACCGTAGGCAATACATCCTGCATATTGCCGGTCAACTTTTCGAGGATAGCTGCGGTTTCTTTTTTATAAATAGCCTCAAACTCACGAAGGTCGGCAATATCCTGCTGATACTGAGCATCGAAACACGCAGCAATTTCGTCTTCAAAGCCTGCGGGCAATGCCTGCTGACAGTACGGACACTTGCCGGATGTGTGTGCTGCATAGTGATCGTGGCCTTGGCGTACCCAATCAGTCGCATTGAGCGCCTTGATAAACTGGGAGAAAGATGATCCGCTGCTGCTGACGATTGCCTTGTCCAGCAGTTCTCGGCCGGGGAGTGTTCCGTATGTAGATGCACTGTCGATTTTTCCGAATATGTGGTATGGACGAGAATCGAGAGAAAACGCAATGTCATACAGACTTTTCAGTTCATCATAATCATGATCAACTGCCGCGGGCGTGGAGAGGACACCATCCATAAACTGCTGGCTCTTCAGCTTTCCTTTGAGTGCTTCCTTAAAAGCCTCGCGGATTTGTGCGGCTTGGCTCCAACACATTTTCTGAAACTGTGCAATGGCAGCATCTCTTGCAGCCTTTTTATCATCCAGATCTTTTCTGAACTGCTTACCAACAGCCTCCGCACCTGCTTTTTCTTTCCTTTTGCGGTCCAGTTGTTGCTGAATCTCGATATTCTGCTCATGAATGGTTATGACACCAGCCAAGTCACCGTAGCTACTAAAATTGCGATCAATGAATTCCTGGTTGTAAACGAGAACATCATATCCGGCATGGCTGTCACCGTCGCGCCAAACAATACCCTCATCAGCGGCAATCACCTCCGCAAGGGTAGATTTACCAGCCCCATTTCTTCCAAAGAAGAAATTGATATATGTTGGCACAATCGTAGTTCCAGTATTTTCAAAGGTTGCACGGTTAAGCGCAATCTGTCTGATCGCTGCCTCCATTTTCTTTGCCATGATGTACTCCTTTCACCACCAAGTGGATTATTCTTTTTCTTTTATTCGGCCTGTTCTGACCCATTCATCTACTTCTGAAATTTTGAACTTATATCGTTTACCCGCTTTGTAAGCAGGAAGTTTACCTTCTTTAATCCATGTCCGAACCGTGTCTTGGCTCAAACTCAGATGCTCAGCTACATCTTCGAGATTGACCCACTTTTCTACTTGCATTTCTTCATATTCCTTACTCACGGTTATACCTCCATCTTCCTTATTCCAATGTGCGTTAATAAGAAAATACGATTACCTGCACACCCTGATTGCGGAGTGCTTCAACAACATTGATGTGCTTGACCGCCCAGTGCGGGTGATCAAATTCATTATAAGCGCAGGCTTTTCCAATGCCGAAAATAGCTGCGTTATCTACGAGAATGTTCTGCGGAATATCCTGTAACTTTGTAAATCCGAAAATCACGGAAGTTTCGCATACTTGGATGCTGTTAAGGAATCCGTAATGTACGATACTGCCCGGAGCAGTCGTACCGTATTGAATATTCGGCATAGCTACTATCGTAGGATAGCTTCTTATGCATGAAAGCTCTCTTTCACCCAGCAATGTCAAATCTTTCACTACATTCTCTTCAGTATCCTTCAGGGCATCAATTTTTTGAACACGAAAGCCCCCTGAAATGAATGCCTCGAAAGGTAGAACGAACAGATTATAGTACCCTGTATCCATTTGGGGAGGTGCGCCGAAGTTCTGCGTCATCCCAGCGCCGGGCATTCCACTACTACTAAATATATAGTTATTTTGAACCTGCCCTGCATTGGCTACAAAGGTGTCAATCGATCCAATGTTATGCGTAGTCCCCGGAACGGATGGTATTATTTTGTTTTGAGGCTGCGGTTGTAATTTATCACTCATTCTTCTTTTCCCCATAATTATTAACGACAGTATCAACCTGATTATAGAACGCCCCAATAGGACCGTTGAAATTAAATGTGTTGAACACTGGGTTATTATTTATTATCTGCTGCTCGGCAGCCCCTTTTGTTGTTTCTACTGCTGGCTCGGTAATTTCAGCTTCCACCGACGGGCTAGTATCACAATCATCCGCTGAAGGTTGAACCTCACTGTACAGCAATTTGATTACTCGGTGGCTATTTTCTCCAAGTGCTGCAGAATAATTTCTTGGAGGACGACCGTTGGCAGGGCACCACTCTTTATAGGTATCTGAACCAACCTTGTTATCCTGGACATAAACAATGATGTAGTGCCAAACGCCAAGCAGGAAGGATTGTAAGCACAATTCTGAAGCGGCACACATTTGTGCTTTGGTCAGCACAGAACCATTCTCACATACATAGAACGGCTGATTTGTATCGATTGTAGCATCGGAAGCAATCACCTCGACGAGTGCCTTCACAAGGTACTCGTCTTTTTTTGTTTCTCCGCATACATCGATATAGTCCGCAACATAAGAATTCATCGCAGCAAGGCAACGGCTATAATCGGTTTTTACCCTTTCGTCAAAACTGGCAATGACCGCTCCATCAGAGAATGGGAAATATGTTCCACCATTCGCTTGGCACGATTTATATCTTGATGTGGCACTTTTTACTGTAGCCATCATTGAGGAATCCGGCACCCGGTAATCAGGAATTGCAATTTCCGCTAATGCCATCAGGAGAATAGGATCGGCCATTCCATCTGACATTCCTTTGTAATGCTCTCTGACGCCCATACGCTGCTTTCTGGCTTGCAATAGTAAAGTGAAAAATGTGCCTCCGCACAGTTTATATTGCCTTTTGTTCGTCATAGGTTTGCCCCCTATAAATATCGCAACGCTAACAACTCTCGCAACCATAGCGGTGCAACTCTAATAACTATTGGATGTCCTTGTGAGAAATCACAGGGACATTTTTCTTTGGCCAGCCAGGTGTTCAGTAATACCCAACAAACCCCACTAAACCATTATAACACATTTTAATCCAAATTACAACGACGCAAGTGTAAACAATGGTTAGATCATAATTCTCCCCTGTGATTTCCTCATGAATTTCGATTCTCAGGAGGAAATCAAATGCAAACCAAAGGCAACCAGTACCAGCGCAAGACTCGGTACAACCCCAACCGCGAGACCTATGTGGATGAGAACGGCAACTATGTCTATCTCATCTGGGACAAAGAACTCCAGGATTACCGCCACGAGGTCATAGCAGTCGGTGATGGCGGCATTACTCCCGAACTCCGCGACGTACTCAATGAGATGGACGCCGAAGAGGAGCGCCGCCTGGATACAGATGACCACCACATCGACAAGGTCTTTGAAATCAAGAAGAAAGACCACGGCGCTGACAAAAGCGGTCACACCCCGCATCCTATGGACCTCATTCCACAGCGCAGACAGCGCACATTCCAGGATGCCCTTCGTGAAGACCCCCGCATCGGTCAACTGCTCCTCGCTATGGAGAAACTGACCCCGGAGCAGGTCGACCTGGTTTATGCCATCTACGGTGAAATGCAGTTCGGCGCTGATGTAGCCCGTGAACAAGGGGTATCCCGTCAGGCTATCAACAACCGCCTCAAGAAAATCCATGCTCGCCTTGCCAAGCTGATGGCAGAGATGGCCGAGGCTTAAGTACATCGCACCTCCCGGAGGGGGTTGACATTTTTCCCATGTAAA
>JBJDYH010000371.1:0-5546 GCA_051867135.1 Faecousia sp.
TACGGATACTTGTGTATTTATAATAGCAGGGCATAATCAAATTTGCAAGAGTAATATTTACGTTGGGCAGGAATCGTCACATGGCATCAGGCGAACCAGCGAATAGGAATCAATCAGGAACGCCGATGTCGAAAAAAGTCATCAACAAAATCACGCATTTGTGTTTTTTTACTTCCCGATGGTTTTTCACGCTTTGCTCTGAGAAGATGTTCTCACAAAGTGGTATCTTTCAATTTAAAACTCCTCAGGGATGCTTCTATATGTCCGTTTTAATATTTCTCTGACTTCATTCTCAGGCAGATTACCTTGTATTCTATCATTGAAACATAAAATATACAAAAGGCTATATATTGTCGATTTGTGATAAGATCACAGAAGTATAAAAATGAAACGGGTATACTCGTATCATAATAAAGGCAAGGAGTGGAGCCTCATGAAAAAACTGATACCATTTCTGATGATTGCGGTCATCCTGGCAGGGTGCGCAGTTTCCCGAGACGCCGGAAAGGAAGAGAACGGTTACCGGCAGATCACAGCGGCAGAGGCTGTTTCACTGATGGAGACAGAGGAAAACTACATCATTTTGGATGTGCGTACGCAAGCGGAGTTTGAGGAAAAACATATTCCCGATGCAATTTGTATTCCGAATGAAACAATTGGTTCGGATGACATCCAGGAGCTGCCAGACAAGGATCAACTGATTCTCGTCTATTGCCGCAGCGGAAACCGCAGCAAGCAGGCTTCCGAAAAGCTGGCGGCATTGGGGTACACCAACATTGTGGAATTTGGCGGGATCAACGATTGGCCGGGGGAAACCGTATCCGGTAATGGGTGATAATGTCACGGAACGAGATAAAGATATGTGCTATTATACAGTCAGAAAGAAACAAGGAGGACAAAACAATGTCGGTCATCAATATCAATAAGAACAATTTTCAGGATGAAGTAATGCGCGCCGATAAGCCTGTCCTGTTGGATTTCTGGGCAAGCTGGTGCGGCCCATGCCGGATGGTCAGCCCTATCGTGGACGAAATTGCCGCCCAGCGCAGCGACATTAAAGTGGGTAAGATCAATGTGGACGAGCAGCCGGAGCTGGCGGCACAATTTGGCGTGATGAGTATTCCCACCCTGGTGGTGATAAAGAACGGCCGGATCGTCAATCAGGCTGTGGGCGCCAGACCCAAGGCGCAGATTCTCGCCATGCTGTAAGGAGGGGCAAAGATGGGATTCTTCGATTTCCTGAAAGGCCCTGACATCAATCAGGGCGTCAAAGAATTTATTGCCACGAATGGCGCCGTCCTGCTGGATGTCCGTAACCCTGACGAATACCGGCAGGGACATATCCCCGGCAGTAAAAATGTGCCCTTGCAGTCCATTGACAAAGTGGCCGGATTGATTGAGAATAAAGCTACTCCTATCTTTGTACACTGTCTCAGTGGTGCGAGAAGCCGTCAGGCAGCTGCTATTTTGCAGCAGATGGGTTATACCATGGTAAAAAACATCGGCGGGATTTCCGCGTATACCGGAAAGGTGGAACGTTAATATGAAGGTCGTCATCGTAGGCGGCGTGGCCGGCGGCGCTACTGCCGCAGCCAGAATCCGCAGACTGAATGAGCAGGCAGAAATCGTTGTTTTTGAGCGGTCAGGGTACATTTCCTATGCCAACTGCGGTCTGCCTTACTACATCGGTGATGTGATTACCGATCCCGAAGAATTGACCCTACAGACACCGAAGAGCTTCTTCTCCCGGTTCAGGGTCAACATGAAGGTGTGCCACGAGGTCACGGCCATCCATCCCGACAGAAAAACAGTTACCGTAACAAATCTGGAGACCGGGGAGGCGTTCGAGGAAAGCTATGACAAGCTGATCCTCTCTCCCGGTGCCAAGCCTGCGCAGCCCCGGTTGCCTGGCGTGGGACTTGATAAGCTGTTCACTCTGCGTACTGTGGAGGACACCTTCCGCATTAAGGAGTACATTCAAAAGAACCATCCCAAGTCTGCTGTTTTAGCGGGCGGCGGCTTCATCAGCCTGGAGCTGGCGGAAAACTTGCGGGAACTGGGGATGGAAGTCACCATCGTCCAGCGCCCCAAACAGCTCATGAACCCCTTTGACCCGGATATGGCCGCTTTTATCCACGCAGAGACGCGAAAGCACGGTGTCAAGCTGGCATTGGGTCATACCGTGGAAGGGTTTGCGGAAAGGGACGGCGGCGTGGATGTGCTGCTGAAGGATGAGGCCCCTCTCCATGCGGATATGGTGGTGCTGGCCATCGGCGTTTCTCCTGACACCGGCCTTGCCAAAGATGCAGGATTAGAACTGGGAATCAAGGGCAGTATCGTGGTCAACGACCGGATGGAGACCTCAATCCCTGACATCTATGCAGTAGGCGACGCGGTGCAGGTGAAGCATTTCGTTACCGGTCAGGATGCGCTCATTTCTCTGGCAGGCCCTGCAAATAAGCAGGGGCGCATTGCGGCAGACAACATCTGCGGCAGAGACTGCCGGTATACTGGTTCCCAGGGCAGTTCGGTGGTCAAAGTTTTCGATATGACTGCGGCAGCTACCGGCATCAACGAGACCAACGCCAGAAAAGCGGGACTGGATGTGGACACTGTCATCCTTTCCCCTATGAGCCATGCGGGATATTACCCCGGCGGCAAGGTCATGACCATGAAAGTGGTATTTGAGAAAGAAACCTACCGTCTGCTGGGCGCGCAGATCGTGGGCTATGAAGGTGTGGATAAGCGCATTGATGTACTGGCGACCGCCATTCGGGCAGGGATGAAAGCTACCGAGCTGAAGGATCTGGAGCTGGCCTACGCGCCGCCCTATTCCTCCGCCAAGGACCCGGTAAACATGGCTGGCTTTATGATTGATAACATCGCAAAGGGCGTTCTGAAGCAGTGGCATCTGGCGGATGCGGACAAGCTCCCCCAGGATGGCAGCGTGACGCTGCTGGATACCAGAACGGTCGGAGAATACAGCCGGGGACATATCGACGGTTTCACCAACATCCCTGTGGATGAGCTGCGGGAGCGGTTGGGTGAGCTGGACAAAAGCAAGCCGGTTTATGTCATCTGCCAGAGCGGCCTGCGCAGCTACATCGCCTGCCGCATTCTGGATGGTAACGGCTTCGCGTGCTACAATTTCTCCGGCGGCTTCCGGTTCTACGATGCGGTAATGAACGACCGTTGCCTCATCGAGTCATCCACCGCCTGCGGTATGGATAGGTGAATCAAAAAGGACATTCTCCACAAATTTCGCGAGAATGTCCTTTTTACTATTCTGAGCAAGGATGTGCCAGCTTTTTCTTGCGAATACTTATTTCCAGCACTGCTGTCACGATTGCAGACCAGAGCAAGATCGAGGTGTAAGAAATAACGGTTTGCAGGGCTGAGGTCAGGGAAACTTCATGAGAGCCCTCGTCGGTTTTGCCTTTGCCAAGTCCCAGGCCTTTGCCACCGCCATTTCCCTTTCCGTCCCGATTCCCTCTTCCGGGCTGCTCTCCTTCAATGTGCCCGCTATCTTCGGCGGCGGGAGCATGCCCATCCTCCATAGAGGCAGAAAAGCTGGTTACAGGCTGACTGAGCCAGGACAGAAATCCTGTTCTGACCAGAGCATAGCTTCCAAAGCAAAACACAATGCAAAGCAACAGTGCGCCAGCCACAGTACGTGCTCTCCCGGACGGCAGGAGCTTATGCCAAAGAGCGCTTTTCAAGAGCTCAGCATGAAGGCCTAAATGAATGCCCGACAGAACGAGCGCCAATGCTGCGGAGAAATAATGCCAGGGCTTAAGCCAGCGAGCGTTGGCGATGGCAGTAGGCAGCTTTTTTGCGATCAAAAGACCAGTAACCAAAACGGCGGTTATTGAAAGGAGCAACAGAACATCCACTGCCCATCTCAGATTGATTTTTGCTTTACGGCGGCAGATCCCCACGGTCACAGTGCGAATCCAGCGCCAGTTCAGAACTTTATGCATCAGGAATAAACCGCAGAGCACAAGCCCTCCCACTTCATGGAATTCCATACTGATGGCTTTCTTGTGATACATCAGTGCCAGAAACACCAGAAGGATCAAATCCAAAAGAAGTTTCCCGTATTTGAAATTGAGCGGCTTTTTCATCTATTTATCTCCTGTTATTGAATTTTTGCCTGCGGCTTTTCTCTTTGTCTTCCACAAATGAACTGAATCGCCATAAGGAATCCCCGTTTTGAAATTCCACTTATTTCTCTTTTAATTGTACCAGCTTTTGGGGGGCTGTAATTTCAATCGTTCCTCTTGCAAGCTTTACCAGTCCCTCACTCTGGAAATACCGGAGCATCCGGGTGACCACCTCCCGGGGGTTGCCCATGTGACTGCCGATGGCCTCGTGGGTGATTTTCAACTCGTTTGTTCCCTCCAGAGCGCTTTCCTCCAGCAGGAATCCTGCCAGCCGTTGGTCGAAGCGCTTCCAAAGAATCTGCTCCAGCAGCCACATGACATCAGAGAAGCGGTCAGCCATGACTTCATTGGTAAAGTTTGCTAACGGAGCGGATTGCTCCATGACGCTCTTGTAAACTTCAGACGGAATCACCCATAGCGTTGTCTCCCGTTCAGCCGAGATCATCACTTCAAACTGGATGGAGCGCATGATGCAGGAGGCGGAGAACAGACAGATGTCCCGGTCCAGCAATCGGTAAAGCGTAATCTCTCTGCCTTCGTTGGAAAGAATATATGCCCGAAGCTGCCCGCGCTCCACCAGAAGCAGGCCGGTACAATCCAGACTGCCGCTGTGAATGACCGCACCTTTCTGTACGGCTCGTTTTGATGCGCCGATTGCCAGCTTTTCCTGCTGCGCATGGGTCAGTTCGTTCCAGACAGGGAAAAAGTCTTTCACTTCCAAAGGAATTCCTCCTTTTCTGCCCTTATTGTAGGGCAGTATATGACATATGTCAATTGCGTTCTTGAGATATGCCATAAATAGCCCTGTTATGAATACAGAAACGAAAGAACGGGGAAAACTCAGGGAAAGATTTCAGAAGTTTTTCTTTGTTTATACAGCACAGAATTTGAATACTTTGTCAATCTTTCTGGCCCAAACGCTGACCCAGATGGGGAACAGAAGCATATGGAAGCGGTGGACAGAACAGCCCGCCGCCCTCTTCGCGGGGCTTTGATTTGAGAAAAACACAGGATCAGCATGATGCGAAAATGAACGCTATTTTGCTCATGTTTCTATATATACAATCGCAATCAGACGATTTTTAAGCAGTATCCTTGATTTCATGTTTTAGTGATTCACACTTGTACTGATACCCAGCACATCATCAATCGGGATTTTCTTCCCGTCACGGAAGAGGATTACCCGTTCATACTCGTCCACCTTCTTCACCAGGCCGGTGGCGTCAACATATGCGCCGCCGGCTTTTTTGGCGGCTTGAAGCAAAAAAACCCGGTTCTACAGGGGAAAAAAGAACTTTAGTATATGAAAAGATAACCTCCGATGATAGGATGGTAGTGGCTTGGCGACCGTATTACCAAAAATCAAAGCCTGCAAATAAAAAG
>JBJDYH010000372.1:0-5533 GCA_051867135.1 Faecousia sp.
TGGGCGGAAAGCTGGCATCAGAGAAAAATCCCACTGTTGTAGTTGTTCCCCAAACGCAGACGGATGAAGACCAGTAATTCGTAAACATCACAATGGGCCTCACAGTGATGTGAGGCCCTGCTTCTAAAATGGAGGGAGAGAGACTATGAACTACTATTACGGCCCCGGGTTTGGCGGCATGGGCGGATTCGGCGGATTTGGTTTGTTCGGTATTATGTTTACCATTGTGTTCCTGCTGGTAATTGGTACATTTGTTGTGATTCTCATAAAGGGCATCGGAGAATGGAACAAGAACAACCATTCACCCAGGCTGACCGTTCCTGCGACCATCGTGACCAAGCGCACGGATGTGACCCGGCATCACCAGAATGATGCCGATGGGTTCCATCATCATCACACCTCTACCAGCTACTATGTGACCTTTCAAGTGGACAGTGGTGACCGGATAGAGTTTCATGTCTCTGGACAGGAATACGGCCTGCTGGTGGAAGGGGATCAGGGGGATCTCAGCTTTCAGGGAACAAGATACCTCGGCTTTGCCCGAAAGGAGCGGTTACAATGAAACAAACCCATATTTGCCCCAAATGCGGCGGCAGGGATATTCTGCGCATTCCGGGCAAGGCTGGTGCCTATGGCTCCGGCAACAATATTATCACCGGCATGACCATCTTCTCCGCAGTGCTGGTACACCGCTATGTCTGTTGCGGCTGCGGCTACAGCGAGGAATGGATTGACCGGGAGGACATCCCAAAATTAAAGGAACATTTCTAGGGAGGTACATCATGCGTTATGAAATCAAGGGCGGGAATTTTCCCGTTGTCATTTGCAATCTAGAAAACGGCGAGAAGATGATCACCGAAAAAGGATCTATGGTCTGGATGAGCCCCAATATGCAAATGGAGACCCACGGCGGCGGTCTTGGAAAAATGTTCTCTAAGGCATTCTCGGGCGAAAGCATGTTCCAGAACCACTATACAGCCCGGGGCGGCCCAGGCATGATTGCCTTTGGCTCCAGTTTCCCCGGAGAGATCAAGGCCATCACCATTGGCCCCGGACAGGAGATGATCCTGCAGAAGAGCGCGTTTCTGGCGGCAGAGGCAGGGGTGGAGCTGTCCATCCACTTCAGCAAGAAGCTGGGCGCAGGCTTCTTCGGCGGTGAGGGCTTCATTATGCAGCGCCTGTCCGGGCAAGGCACCGCCTTTGTAGAGATTGACGGAGGCCTCATTGAGTATGAGTTGAAACCCGGCCAGCAGCTTGTGGTGGACACCGGTAACGTAGCAGGCTTCAGCCCCAGCGTCCAGATGGATATTCGCACGGTTCCCGGCGCCAAGAATATGCTCTTTGGCGGCGAGGGCATCTTCAATACCGTCTTGACCGGCCCAGGCCGTGTGTGGCTGCAAACAATGCCCATCTACAATGTGGCAAACGCCATCCGCCCCTACATCCCCACAGGTAATAACTAAAATTGGCGCATTGTAAAGGGCTTCCAATCAAGTGCAATTCGCTGATACGAGTTGATGACCGACAGAGCCTCCTCCTCGGTGACGGTTCTCCCATCTTTTCCTGCTTGTCCACGACCCCAGTATAGCATAATCGGATCACGGACTTTTTTCAATAAATCCAGGGCCGGTTGCACCACACCGATAGAAAGCATAGTACTCCCCTGGATTTATCTGTCCCTCTTCGCGTCCCTCCAGAATTCCACCTGTACAAATATTATTTGCGTACAGCTTTTGCTCGCCATAATGGTGATAATCAATAGACTTCCAGCACCCTGACCGTTTTTAGACTGGATGGTAATGAGTTCGTCGATGTTGTCACCAAAGAAGTCTATTAACCAACAGTTTCGATGTCTTGCTGCTGAGTATGTTTGCTTATCATCGAAGTCCTGCTGTTTTTTGAAAACGATATTGACTTCCGAACGATAGGTAGCTATAATAAAGATACGTGGCATTTTGGTTCTACAAAACAATTGTTTGGTGCGCAGTGCCGAATAGTTGAAATGGAAATCAAAATATAAGTTTGGTATAACAGAAAGATAAATTCCAGTTTTTAGCTAGGGAGCCTCTGATTAAATCTGCAAGAGCTGGTGGCGAGGGATTTTGGTTCAGACGAAAGTTCGGAAATCGCGGGAAAACTTTGTGTGTTTCCCAATTTCCGTACTGCTCGGATGGGACAAAAGACCCGTCATCCAGCCGCAGAAGATTTATTCAGAGGTTCCCTAGGGAATATTTACCATTTACAGAATCCTGCGGCTATGTCCGCCCGGTCATAGCCGCCTCGTTTTGAATCTCATTCCTACCGAACGATAGGAAGCGTCTGAGAAAAAGAAAGGATTTTGTATGATCACACTGTTTGTAGTCGGCATCATTGTGTTTACGGTGAAGCTTGTACATTTCGCGTTGAAAGCCACCTGGGGAATTACAAAGGGGCTTCTGTATGCAATCGTAATTCCCGCACTGCTGATTGTGCTGTTTGTAGCCGGGCTGGTTTCCCTTGCGGTTCCCCTGTTGATTATTGCACTGTTGGCGGCATTTCTCTTGCCGATTTTGAAAGGAATTTAGAACAATGGAATCACAAGAACAGACGGTTTGGATCGATACGGATAACAGAATCCTGGCATTCCAGCCTATCGAGAACGGAAACAGGATTACCAAAGCGGAAAGCCTGTTTTGGGACTTCGTATGCGGACTGATGAACGCCGGATACCGAATCATGTAAAAGGAGAATGCTTTATGAAAAGAACAACCGCGCTGCTTCTGGCAGCAATCCTCTGCCTGTGCTTGGCTGCTTGCAGCAAAGCACCCGAATCAGAAGAAGGCTCGCAGTTAAGTCAAATGGAAACCACAAATCAACAAGGCTCTGAGCAGATACAGCCGGAAAGCGGCAAGGAGGATCCAGAAGAAACGATGGAAAACCCCGTTCAGCAGGACATCGAATTGGTCGGCCCGTGGCATCTGGACAATGAAAAGAACGACCTTGCCGCGTTTGCGGATTCCCTTGATCTGTTCCCCGGCTATGGGGAGTGGGGAGCCAGTATGGAGATTCGGAGCGACGGACAAATGAGCTGGTACATCGGCGCAGAGGGCTGGCATGGAACCTATACCATGGAGGATGGGGCGATTCACGCCCAGCTTGTTTCTGATTTGGAGCAGTCTGCGCAGCTCTGGGACTTTCGCATCACCGAGGAAAAGGGCGCGGCAGAACTGGAAATGGACTATCAGGACATGACGATCTACTGGGCTTACGGAGACCGGGAGGACACTCCGGCCATGGGCGTGTCCTCGAAAGTGTATGTAGATCGTCAGGGAACGGATGAAATTTACAGCAGCTTGTCCCTTGCGCAGAGCGATACCGGCTATATGATTGAGATGGAGATTTACCGCCTGGGATATTTCCGAGGTACCGCAGTGGAAACAGGAGGTATCCTTGTATACACGGATGACACCGCGGCGATGAAAGGCACCATTGCGTTTGATTCCGAACACGCAGTTTTTGAAGTGACGGAATCCTCATCGGACTTGGTGGAGGTTGGCACAACATGGGTGTTCCCGGAGATGCAGGAGGGCTTTGATGAATATGAAGATTGAAATCTTCTTCGTCAGCGAAACCGGTGTGCTGACCATCCTCTGCGCCTGGGCATTGGCGGCTGTCATGTACATACACGTGAAGAAACAAGCGAAGTATCTATAAAATGGACACATACAGATGGTAAAACCGCCTATTTTCAGCCGGAATAATCTTGTAGAATATAGGGTGTAAGCTTCTGTAAGTTGGCAAGAGACAAAAATACGAGACCGGTTCACATGGCCAACTTATTTTCGGCCTTGTTTGTTTCGATGCGGAGAATTTGCTAAAGGAAATTTATGAAGATAGTACGGATTACTGTCGGACTGGCAGCTGTCTGTGTGAATGTGTTCTCTTAGGAGCGTATGGCCATGAGCGAAAGACCAGATTTGAATAAAGAATTGGATGCGAAAACGTTTAGGAGCTTTTATTACTTAAAGGAAGAGTTGGTAAGTTTTTGCAGAGAAAACAACCTACCTGTTTCGGGTGGGAAGATAGAACTTACAGACAGGATTGCATGTTTTCTTGATACTGGGAAAGTGATAAAGGCTTCTTCAAAAAGAGAGATAACAATTCATATTGGCACAATCACAGAGGATACAATAATTGAACCTAATATTGTGTGTTCAGAAAAGCATAGAGCATTTTTTATAGAGAAAATTGGTAAAGGCTTTTCTTTTAATGTTGCATTTCAAAAATGGTTAAAAAACAACGCAGGAAAGACTCATAGAGATGCTGTAAATGCGTATTATCAGATTTTAGAAGAAAAGAAAAAAGGAAAATCAACGATAGATAAACAGTTTGAGTATAATACATATATTCGTGATTTTTTTGAAGATAATCAAGGAAAAAGCTTAGAAGAAGCCATTCTATGTTGGAAATATAAAAAGGGATTGCAGGGGCATAATCGTTATGAGCAAACAGATCTTGTTGCATTACAGCCGCACAACAACTGATTTCGACAACACATCATTTCCGTATTGCGGATGTGTATATTGAGGAGGTTGAGACTATGAAATCCTTTCCTGTCGGTTATTACAATTTCAGCAAAGATGAGGCACTGAACTTCCAGCTGAACCGATTCTATGTTTACCCAAGAAGAATCTGCGGATCATCACTGCCAGATTGGGAATCTGGGCTTGGTTCTCAATACCATGGAAGAATGGATTCGTGTACATTAAGAGCTGCTGAACTGGCATACAAGTGCCTCTGCTGTATTTGCTCTGGCTGGGGTTGTATTTTCCGTCTTGTTGATCCTGGTAGCAGTTGAACTGCATCAGGATAAGGTTCTGAACGAAATCGCAATGCAAGAGAATGCGGAAAAGGAAAATATGGAGAGCATTGAACAACACACCTTGCATGTGACCTGCCCATCTTTCAACAAGGACGGGCAGATGCCCAAAAAGCACACCGCTACCGCTTTTGTGTGTACGGAATGGACTGAGCACTGGAACTGCCGTCCTCATCCCGTACAAAGGATCTGGTGCAGGCCATGGCCGGTCATATTTTGCAAACCGGTGAGATGATGGGCTGGTATCAGCCCTAAGAAACATTTGCTGGAGGAGAATCAAAATGGAACAGGAACAAATTGCAGGTATCCTTCTTTGTGTCATCGGCCTTGCGTTGAGCGCAAAGCCCACACTGGTCTGGAAGCTTACAGAAAGCTGGAAAACGGAAGATAGTAAAGCGCCTTCCGCCCGATACATGACGGTCTTGCGCATCGTCAGCGGTGCGGCTCTCGGCGTGGGCGTTCTGCTGTTGGTTGGGATTCTGAAATAAAAATAGGGAAAATGGCGTTCGTCTATGGAGACACAGTTACAGTTCGGAGATTCCGAAAAGGAGATGAATTCGCTGTTTCGGATGTGATCATTTCTATTACAACATTTTTTCGGGAGGGCCGTAACAGGAAAGCATGTATCATTCAGATATCCTCTGCACAGCTTGCCTGCGAGATCTACGGTGAGGG
>JBJDYH010000373.1:0-5487 GCA_051867135.1 Faecousia sp.
GATATGTTTTGATTTTTTCGTTCTCAAGTAATATTTTGGATCAGAAAGTTTAAAAATGAATGCAAGGGCGGTTGACGGCTTCTTACCGAAACCGCCCCAGCAGGTTCATGACACAATGCTTAGAATGCATGTCAGTCAGGCTCCTTATAAAAAGGATTAGCCAGCAACCTACTTCTACGTACTCTCCCACAATCGAACGCGATACGTAATTGTTTTTGTATATGTAGTGCCTCCAACAGCACCGGACCAATCCGGAACCATCAGATAAAAACCAACGGTGTCATTGCTAGTTAATGTCACTCCACCGGTGTTTATCATCTGATCATCCCACTCCAGCGCACGGTTAAAGGAAATGCTATCTCCATTCGCGTTTTTCAGATTGGAATCATTATTCCAAGACCAACCAACATAAATCCCATCATAGGGATCACTGTTGTTTATGTTATCCCAATTTTCCGATGTTACGGTTACATTTCCAATGTGTTGCCAACCAGTTTTACCATAGGTAAGTGAACAGTTTGCAGGCATTGTCACTGTATAGTCGTAGGATAATGGTATATCAACCGAAACCGTCTGCTCGTGCACATTTGGTTCCACGGCAAACGCCGTTACACTCATGCACATCAGCAGTGCAACGGATAAAATAACCGATAAAAACTTTTTCATGTGAATCATCCTTCCAGATATGTTTTGATTTTTTCGTTCTCATCCAAGCTCCGACAAGCAGACAAAAGCTGCCTGCGGTAAACATTGCCACGCCCACAGAAGACTGCTGTCACCAGTCTGCGGCAGGCTGCCTTCGATCTTGACAAACGTGACGTAGATCGTTCCGTTTGCCGTCGCATAGACCGGCGAAACAGCCAGCATTGCGATCAGAAAGGTCAGAATACCGGAAAGTGTTTTTTATCATTCCGGATCCCTCTCTTTACTGAACGACCAGCTTAATTGTAATCTCGCCGCTGTTGAGCTGTGTCAGACTGCCATCCATTGTATAGCAGTCATAATGCACTGTCACATTCTCATAGGTTCCCGCATCCAATGGTTGAAGCAAGGTAATTGCTTCGCTTTGCTTACCGGGTTCGATCAGCTGGGAAACCCAGATAACCGTTCCATCTTCCAGGAGCAGCGATATTTGGAAATAGCAGAAGTTTTGCGCCGGATTGGATAGGGCAACATTCTGTTCGCAGGTGCCTGCTTTCAGATTTAACTGTGCAAAACCCGGGATCGCAATGGAATCCTTCAGCTTTTCAACTTCTTCGCTTTCTTCTGTCGTCTGACTGTCGCCGGAACCCGAACCCGATGGTGTTCCGCCTGTGCCCAGCAGGGCGGCGATCCATATCCCCGCTACAATCAGCAGAAAGACAAGAATCGCAATGATAATAAGATACGGTCTGTTATTTGTTTGATTCTGATTTTCCAAACGCATCCCAGCTTTCTGATAAGTTGTAAAATTTGTTTTTCTTACTTTTCCATTGCACGCAGTTCAAAATGGAACTGCATAGCAAGCAAATCAAACAGCTTGTGCATAATCGCCCTTGAAATGCCCCGTATATCCAGTGAGAGAACAAAGGCGATGGCTTCGTCAATTTCCGCTTTCGGTACATTATAGGCCCGAAGCGTCATTGTCAGAAACTTTGTCAGCTTCTTTTCCAGTGTGAAATACTGGTCGCATTTCCTTGACATAAACCCACGCATCATTCCGGCCGAGCCGATATCGCACTCGTAAAAATCGCCCTCGGTAAAATCGGGATTATAGGGCGAAAAAATCCTGTGCAGTTCTTTCGCGGTCTGTTGATATATGTATTCCGCCGCGGCCTCATTGGCGTAAGCGGCGACATAGACATCCCGTAGGTTTTCGTTAAGCTCCGTTAGGGTTAACTGTATCGCGGTTTCCACCGCATATACCAAAAGAGGTTTTGCCTCCTGCTTGCCGATACTATTCGCCGCTTCAAACTGATTGGTGAACATGATCTCCACAAGTTCTAACAAAACACCTTCCTTATTTCCGAAAAAATTTTGAACGGACGAAACGGAAACACCGGCTTCCTTGGTAATTTGCATAAGCGTCGTGGCGGTATAGCCTTGCTCCAAAAAGAGCCGGACGCAGGCTGCAATAATTTTTTGTCTTGTGTTTTTACTTCGTTCTCTTACAGGATATGGTCTTTGTATCTGAGCCACATGATACCTCCTAACGCAATTTTTGATAATGTTACCAAAAACATATCATAGTTTTTCCCAATTATACGGCGTGGATTTTGTAACTTTTTTCCGATTAAGTTTTGACTCTTAATTTTGCTTCCGGCTCTGTCCCCGAGTTAAGCTTGCCTGTTGTTCGTATTGAAAATTGTGGGTGTGCATTTTTTCATGATTCCTCTGAGCCAATGCACACCCTTACAGCCCTTCCGTTAAAAGGTATATCCGCAAAAATGCAAACAGGCTCTACTGCGACCGTCTCTGAATCGCCGCAGAGCCTGTTATCGCTAAAAAGTATCGAAAAAGCCTTGCAAATCAAGGTCTTTACAAAAAAGCAACTGGACACCCACTTCGATACGCATTGTATCAAAATTGGTGTCCAGTTATGGTGCGGGCAACAGGACTCGATTATATCATGGTGTCGGCGTCGTCGAGCCGCCGCCGAGGGACAGTCCACCGGACTGTCCCATTTTGATGGGTTCGATTCCGTTCCCCTTTAGCAATAACATAAGGCACCCCTTTGGGGTGCCTTATGTTATTGGTGCAGCAAGCGATTTCAAATCCGAACCATTTTTCTCTTTGGTGGCATTCTTTACGTCCGCAAGAGATATGGTATCTGTTCCTTCTTTGAAGTTGTAGGTCAGCAGCAATCTGTCATCATAGACATACACAGCATTGACAAAGGTATCAATGAGCATTTGACGGTGGGATTTTTGTGTCACATCTAACTTGCGGAAGCGTTGCAGCCAGAAGGTCATAAACTCAGCGGAAATTTTGGGCTTGCCCAGCTTCTCCTTTTCAATCAGGAGCTGCACTTCTTCCTTTTCGGCCTCCAATGCCTCCAGGCGTTCCTTGGTGGACGGGGTAAACAACCCCTGCTCAATGGCTGCAAGCAGATTGTGGATGCCTGTTTCAGCTTTCTTGAGCCTCTGCTCCAACAAGGGAAGCATTACGTTCTCCTGGTCTTGAATCCACATGAGCATAGACACGATGCTCTCAATGGCAGCATCGTCCATCAGGAAGCGCATGGTCTCCTTGACCACCAGATCCTCAATCCATTCCTTTCGGACTGCCTTCTTTTTGCAGTCTCCACGCCGCTTCTTGACGGTCACGCACTTGTAATAGCGGTGGACTGTACCATTACGCCCTTTGCCGCTCTCACCGCACATATACGCCCCACAGTTACCGCAATAGATTTTTGTGGTGAGCAGATATTCTTCCTCTGCCTTGGCTCTGGCAGGAGCTTTGTGGTTCTTTGCCATGCGCTCCTGCACCCGTTCAAACATGTCAAGGGGGACAATTGGGGGAATAGCGTCTGGGAGAACATACTCCCGATATGCGTACTCACCAATATAGCGGCGGTTGCTGAGCAGCCGCTGGACATTGCCATAGTTTATGGGCAGACCCCGGCTGTTGACGATGCCTTTCGCGTTCAGATAGTCTCGGATCTCCGTCATGGTTGCTCCCCCGTCATAGAGCTTGAACGCCTCCACAACAAAGGGGGCCGTATCGGGGTCAGCCTCCAGCCGCTGTTCTTTCGACACACGCAGCCCAAAGGGGACACTTCCGCCATTCCAGATGCCCTTTTCCGCATTGATATTCTGCCCACGCTGTACTTTCTCCCGCAGTTCGTTGGAGTAATATTCGGCCATACTCTCCATGAATCTGCCCATGAGCTGTCCAACGGCATCTTCCCCGAAGTTCTCGGTTACGGAAATAACCCGTACGCCATTCCCCTTCAGAATTTGCTTATTGGCTGCGCTGTCGGCCACATCTCTGGAAAAGCGGTCAGTCCGCAGTACCAGCACCGTATCAAAGAGATGGGTTTTGCTGTCCTGAATCATCTGCTGAAAATCTGGCCGCTTGTCAGTGGTGCCAGAAATTGCCTTATCTATGTAGCACTTCAAGACGGTGTAGCCATGCTGCTCGGCATATTTGGTACATTCCCGAATCTGAACTTCAATGGACTCCTCTCGTTGGCTGGAGGAGGAATAACGGGCATAGATTACAGCTTTCATTTTTATCTCCTTTTGGGGTAGTGGTTCTGCTATTTTACGACTGACTTATAGTAGTTCCCGAAGTCAGCAAGTGCATTGATAATTGGCAGCATCTCTTTCCCAAGCGCAGTCAGTCCATACTCAACTCGCGGAGGCATCTCCTGATAATCATGTCGGTAAGCTAGTCCATCATCAATCATCTGTCGCAAGCTGTCTGTCAAAGCCTTCTGGGAGATTCCGGACAAATCTCTTTGCAATTCGTTGAACCGCCATGGACGCATTTGAAGATTTCGAAGAATCAGGAGTTTCCATTTGCCTCCAATGAGGGAAACTGCCGTTGCCACTGGACAGGCGGGAAGTTCATCTTTTGACTTCATTTCACATTACCTCCGAACCTATTATAGCACAATATTTTCTATATGTTTAGCCATAATAAAATATATATTTAGATTTTAGTGCCTAAATCCATAAACTATTCTCAAGCAAAATTACAAAAACTGCGCAAGTCAGTATCAATCAGAGTCCTGTGGGTGTGTGCATACTTTGGCAATCTGAAAATGCGTACGCAGAAGCTGCTGGACGAAATGTACCAATACCGAAAAGAATAAAGCCCGGTAGCATAAAAAACGGTGCCAGTCGCAATGACTAACACCGTTTATGTACTTGCTAACGGCCTTTTCAGCCGATGAACTCGTTATCCTCTTCCAGCCAGGTTACCTCAGCAGGAAAACCAGGAATCCCGTCAAAGTTCATGGTTCCCTTCATATGCCATTCTCTGATAGCATATTCAAGTGCCATTCTCTCCTGCCTGTTCAATTTCGCATGAACACCAAAGCTACAGATGTATCCTGCATGAGTGAAGAGAAAAAGAACTTCCTGCCTGTCCTGTTGAAACCACGCTTATGCTGATCGGCGATAAATGGAAGGTACTGATCCTGCGGGATTTGATGCCCGGAACCAAGCGCTTTGGGGAATTGAAAAAATCCATCGGCCATGTTTCCCAGAAGGTACTCACCGCCCAGCTCCGGGATATGGAGGAAAAGGGGCTTCTGACACAGACAGTTTATGCGGAAGTCCCTCCCCGGGTGGAATATACGCTCACCGAATTGGGATACAGTTTGAAGCCCGTTCTGGATTCTCTTTGGCACTGGTGAGAGCAGTACAAAGACTCGGCTCTCCCTAATTCATAGCAAAAAACACATCCACCTGTTTTGGAAGTGGATGTGTTTTTGTTATATTGTACCGATTCTGGTGCAGAGCACCTGCAGATTGCCGCTGAGGTAGCTCATGCCGCTGC
>JBJDYH010000374.1:0-5473 GCA_051867135.1 Faecousia sp.
TTCTGGTAGGCCTCAACTCCTTGTTGGACAACTGCCAGACCATCACGCTGCCCACCGGTGAGCGTGTGAAACGGCATCCGGATACGGTCATTGTCGTGACCACCAACTCGGATTATGCAGGCTGCAAAGATGTCAACCAAAGCGTGATTTCGCGTATGGATCTGATCTACGACATCGGCGCTCCTGACCTTGCCACCATGGTGAAGCGGGTGATGAATGTTACCGGCTGCACCGATGAGCAGGAGGTTACGAAGATGGCTGGTGTTGTGCGGGATATGGCGGAGCGCTGCCGGCAGACCATGATAACGGATGGCAGCTGCGGAATGCGTGAACTGAAGGCGTGGGTTTTGTCCACGATGATTACCAAAGACCCCTACGAGTCTGCCCTTACCACCGTCATCGCTTCGGCGTCTGCTGACCCTGATAACCGAGCCGATTTGATCTCAACCTGCTTGGAAAAGCAGTTTGTGAGGTAAGCAAGATGAGGGAAAGCAAAGGAGGCGTAACCGACAGGGCTACGCTGATTGCGGCATTGAAATCCTGTTATCCGGATGCACGAATTCGAGTCGGAATTGGCTCCAATGAGACCATCAACTTTTTTGGCGGGTTGGCCAGTTACAGATCTGCGAATTATTCCGTGGAGGATACCCTGGCCGCCATCTGCGGCAGCGATTTGGAGGATTTCCCGGACATGCAGGATTACCAAGACCGCATTGTGATCGCGCCCCAGCTGTATGTGTTGAAGGCGTCAATCAATGAGAACCAGGTCATGCCGGCCACGCCGGATAAAGACGGTTTCGAGCATTGCGCCTGCCGGACCAATCCACATTACGACATCTACTACCGTTTCGACCACAAGGGGAAGCAATTGACCTTTGCATTGGGAACGAAACAAAGGACAGTGATGGTGGAGGAGAATACTGGCTGGTCGTGGAAACTCACGAGGAGATCCATTCTCTGCATGAACTCAGAAAAACTGGAGCGAGACTTTCAAGATGTGTTCTGGAACCCCATTGCCGTCCGGATCGGGCGGAAGGTTCTGGGCATCCAAACTGTAATTTGAGAAATGAGGTGTAGAACATGAAGAACGACGGAACTAACTTTTTCAAGTATGCGGTAGCAGTGGCGGTGGCCTGTACGAAGGATGAACGGCCCAAAGGAGATGTTGCCCCCGAAGAAGCTGCGGCATATATCCGCAGCATTCTGGAGCTGATCTTCTGCTATTCGGGCATTGAATTCATGGTGAATCCCATGACCTATCCCAAGTGCAGCAAGATCCCTATCATCATCCGGTTGTTTGGCGTGGATGAAGCTTTGCTCTGGTACTACCCGCAGATGCCTGCCAGCGAGCTGGCGGTTGAGCTGGAGAGCCTGCTTCAGGGAATGATGTCTGAAATTCTGTGTATGACCGCATAAGGGGGATGTGACGGAATGAGAACATCCCACCTGACAATCCGTAAGCGTGTGCTGGAGGAGAAGAGCAAGATCACAGACGAGGAGTTTTTCACCTCGAAAGAGTATTGCGCCTATCTGACAGACCTTACGGAGGCATCCACAAAAAAGTATGGCAGGCCCCTCAAGGTTATCGTTTATGCCGATCCCAATGATCCAACTGTAGCCTATATTGATCCGAGGGGCATTTTCATCAATGCCTGTAACCACATCACCTGGAGTATGCCGAGCAGATACCTGCGCTCCCTGAGCATCGAGGGTCTGAACGCCCATGAGAATGGCCATGACCTGTTCACGGACAATCGGATCGCGCGTGCATACTTCAACAAACTGCTTCTCGGCAAGTATTATCCCAAAAAGCCGACCGGACTTCGTGCAGATCATAAGGTCTATGCAAAAGAGATCCTGGAGGCAATGCTGGATGAGACGGATGAGGTGCCTAAGACAGTCATCGTCAGTACGGCAAAAGCACTCAGCAATATCCTTGAAGACGGTTATGTGGATGCCCGGAGCTCCTATGAGTTTCCGGGCACTCCCGCCCGTGGCATCGCACTGAATAATCTGCGGTTCGCAGAAACGGTCCCGGATATTGAGACGATGATCAACAAGAAGTTTTACGACCACAATATCGTGCTGAATCTCCTGATCCAGTATGTCCGAGCCAGAGAGGTGAATAACCTGTCCGGCTATTCCGGAGAAATCCTTGACAAATTCATGTCGTACATTCCACTGGTGGATTCCTGCATTTTTGATGAGGATGCTCGCGCCCGCTTCGAGGCAGTCAATCAGATCATGATTGATCTCTGGCCGATGATGCAGCGCTGTTTCGACGACCTGCGGGACAAGAAACAGCAGGCACAGCAGAACCAACAACAGCAGTCGGCAGCCGCTGCCGGCTCCGGAAACGGTTCTGGGAGTAGCGGCGGCTCGTCAGATGAAGAGTCGAAAGATGCAGGTACAGAAGCGGTCAAGGAAGCTCTTGAAAGTCAGTTGCCCAAAGCCCCTGTGAACTTCACTGGAAAAACAGGCGCAGTCCCATCTAACGGTTCGTTTGTGCCGGATAAGGATCAGGAGGCGGCGCTGTTGGCGCAGATGGAACGGGTGCTGTCGGAGGAAACGGCGCGTATTGCCGCTCATAAGACCAACAGCATTGAGAGTGTCGGAGACGGCGGTGTGACGCAGGACGGCGAGTATGAGGGCTATGGATATGGCCATGCAGCGGAAGATATTGAGCGACTACTGGAGCACATGGCGCAGGGGCGCGTCAATGAGGCGATGGAAGAGGAACTGTCTGAAGAACTCCAGCGTGAGGCAGACAGCATCCGATATGGGAATGCACATCGGAACATCCATGTTACGGTGCATCGCATGGCTCAGGTTGACCAGACCCTCGTTGACAGCTACTCAAGCGTGGCTCCGCAGCTGCTTCTGCTCTCCAAGCGGCTTCAGCGTAGTGTCAGCCCCATCCTGCGTGATAAACGCCAGGGCGGGAAGCAGACAGGCCTGTATGTCGGGAAGCGGCTCAATCAGCACGCATTCCACCGGGATGACGGTCGTATCTTCTGCAATACCCGGCTTCCGACTGAGCCGATCAATCTTGCCGTGGCTCTGCTCATTGATGAGTCGGGCAGCATGTGCGGCTCGGACAGAATCACGAGGGCCAGAGCGACAGCGATTGTCGTTCAGGACTTTTGTGAGAAGCTGGGCATTCCCATCATGATCACTGGCCATACAGCGAGCAACTCCCATGTGGAACTGTTTTCGTATGCTGAGTTCGACTCCGTGGATAAGAAGGACAGATACCGGCTGATGGACATGAGTGCCCGATGCTGTAATCGTGACGGAGCTGCGCTGCGGTTTGTGGCTGAGAAGCTGAGCAAACAGCCGGCTGAAGTCAAGATGCTGTTCATCATCTGCGACGGCCAACCCAACGACACCGGGTATTCCGGTACTGAGGCGGAGGCGGATCTGAGAGGGATCAAGCTGGAGTACAGCAGGAAAGGCGTGCAGATTTTTGCAGCTGCTATTGGGGATGACCGTGACCGGATCGAGCGCATCTACGGCGCTGGCTTCCTGGATATTACGGATTTGAACCAGCTTCCTGTGATGCTGACCAACCTGATTTCCCGGCATCTGCCGTTATGAGGTAACAAAATGAAGAAGAGAGCAAAGGTAAAGATCCGCAGGGTCCAAAAGCGACCTGCAAAGTTCTGTGATCCCGGCCTTTGTGATCATTGCATGTATATCGGCGAGGGTGACTTTGTTTGTGATAGTCACCCTCGCTCTGCATTCGTGCTGGTCATAAGTGATTGGGAGCCTACAGAGGATTTTCTGCATTGCATGAGGAGAAAGCAGTGCGGTGCCGGAGGAATGAAGAAATGACATTGTATCTTTTGATTTTTCATCAGGACACGGATTCCGGATGTGGTTCGGAGGCATCTCCCTTCCTGGACCTGGAGACTGCGCAGAACACTATGCGCAGCGTGTATGAGAAGACCCTTGAACTGTGGGGCTTTGATAAGAGCTGCCAGACGGAAGAGCATGAGTGCTACTGCCGGGATGATCAGGCAGTAATCCGTGATGATCCGAATTTCGTAACCTGGACAATCGAAACGCATCAACTTGATGTCGAAATTGCTGTCGAAGTCGAAGGCGGCCTTGTTCGGAACATCTATGCCAATGCTGATGTGAGTCCGGATGTGTATGACTTGGATGTTTCCGCCTACCCCGATGAGGGCGAGCAGGAAGCAGCGGATGCAAAAGCAAATGAGCTGAAGACACGAGTGAATCAACACGGCTGGCGCTCGGTCTGGTAAAGCGAAACTACATGATGACTGGAGGAATGATTTGTGAAAGCAACTGGTATAGTCCGTAGAATTGATGACCTCGGAAGAATCGTGATCACGAAGGAGATCCGGCGCAAACTCAATATCCGGGAAGGCGATCCGCTTGAACTGTTCGTAGGTGAAGATTTCGTCGCCCTCAAGAGGTACAATCCTGCCAAATCTGTCAGGTCGTCTTTGAGAGCCCTGAACGATGCGGTGATGGATGAGCCGCTTTTGAAAAACAAGGATGCCCTGATCGAGAAGATTCGGGAGATGTCCGCGCTATTGGAGTCGTCTGGCGGAGGTGCTGAATGAAAATTTGGCATGATCGCAGCTATATCACCAGAGATGACCAGGAGATGATCTCGCTGGGTTACGCTGCGGAGGACTTCTACTCTCTCCGCCTCAGCTTCGTTTACTCGGAGGATGAGTGTGCAAGAAACCGTAAGCTGGCTATGGCCAGTGAGGACAACACCCGCATCCGTGCCACGCAGATGCGCAGCGACGAGATTGAAATCGTCGTTGAGGCAATTGCAGGCCAATGCGCGTGCTACCAGTACCGGTCGGATAAGGAGTACCCCTTTGACAGTGATTCCTGGGATTTGTTCTTCTGGTGCAACTGTTTCCTCAACACCCTGCCGGGTGTGGGCGGTTGCAGACGGGATTACTCCTATGTGACCCTGACATTCAATAGTCGTCATACTCCGGAGCGGCGGAAAGAGATCTGCGAGATGGTGCTGAACCTGATCCGCACGCAGTTTTCTGCGCATCCGCATCTGGATGTTGCGGTCCAATACTGCACCCGTGTGGATCAAGCACGGATAGATCGTGAGGTATCTGAAGCTGAGTCGCGTGTGCTTGAAAAGCCCTGCTCCTATCATCTGATGGAAGGCAGGATCATTAAGCATGACGGAGATTTCTTCTTCCTCAAGAAGCGCTGCCGGAAGTACGGGTATCGTTTAAGTGGTTACGAACTGCTCCGCATCGCTTGGAGCATGGGAATTGAAACAGCCGGGAAGGCGGTGCCCTATGCTTGATGAGAGGCAAACACCGGCAATGAACTGGATGATGCAGAAGCTCTATCCCCATGTGGGGCATCACATCGTATGCGTGACTTATGGCGATCCTGATGATCCCCATGATGTCTGTATTGAATGTGAGAGCTGCGGCTGTGTCCTGGTTTCTGGCGAAGATTT
>JBJDYH010000375.1:0-5462 GCA_051867135.1 Faecousia sp.
CCATGAGCGCTTCTTCCACGCTGGATTCCCGCCGACGATAACGCTCAATAATCGCGGTCTCAAAGGTGACTCCCTTGAGTCGCGGCACCTGGAGCGTGACTTCTCCAGCGGTTGTCATCAGGCTGCGATTATAGTGCCCGCTCCGATAGCCTTGACGCTGTTCATTCCGCTCATATCGTCCTGCCTGCGTCAGCTTTTCCGCTTCAGCTTCCAGAAGACCATTCAGCGTTTCTTCGACGCTTCCTCTCACAAGTTCTTTCAGTTGCCCCTTGATTACTTCCTCGTTCAGTTGTACAATCTTCTCGGACATGGTTTACTCTCCTTTCAGAATGTTGTGTCGCAACTTTCATTCTACCAGAGTTTGTAAACTATGTCTTTTTCAATTTGCGCAATTTATTGTACCTTATCTATCGTTTTTCAAGTGATATGGATACTATCGCACGATTAGAGAGAGTCGTCGAGCGGGGGATTATTGAGCGGTTACATCAAGGCGGCGAACAGGGAACCCTGCCCACCGCCTCGATCCACTTTGGTTTTTGCACCGGCTTTTGATTACACAGAATTGGGGATAGACTTCATTTTCAGTGCAAACAGCACTTTTGCCATTGAATATGTTATGTATATCATCATTGTTGCTTCTCATTGGTCCTGCTGCTGAGCTTTGATCATCTTGACAATACGGCTCGTGCCCAGTCTGCTCGCACCCAACGCCAGGAATCGTTCAGCATCCTCAAACGATGTAATGCCTCCAGCTGCTTTAATCCTCACGCCTTGTCCCACAAATTTAGCAAACAGCTCGATATCATCAAATGTCGCGCCTCCTTCAGAAAAGCCCGTAGAAGTCTTAATATAATCGGCGCCAGCCCGAGTCACCAATTTGCACATGGTTATTTTTTCCTCATCAGTAAGTAGACACGTTTCAATAATTACTTTAAGAATTCTGTTTTGAGCAGCCTTCTTCACTTCACGAATCTCACCTTCAACGTATTCCGTGTCCCCTGCCTTCAGCATCCCGATGTTGATCACCATGTCCACTTCATCTGCACCATTGACAATTGCTTCCTTTGTTTCAAACACCTTGCAAGCCGTAGTACAATTTCCATTCGGAAAGCCAATCACTGTACAAATGGCCATTTTCCCATGTACATACTCGTGTGCCCGTTCCACATAACATGGTGGAATACACACAGAAGCTGTTCCATATGCCATAGCATCATCACAAAGCTTACGGATTTCTTCCCAAGTAGCAGTCTGTTTCAATAAAGTATGATCAACTGTAGCGCAGAGTTCTTTCTGAGTCATTGCTTTTCGCTTCCTTTCTGATATCAAGCCGTACCATTTCCAGTGTGACTCAAACAAGTCGACTGTAACGATAGATTGTCGGATCCCTTAGAAATGTCGAAATGCATTATTCTAATTCGCAGCTAAATGCTTAACAGAGCGCAATAGATTTTTCGCTCTGACGAAGCCGAGTGCAGTGAGGCGTTACTTAAGGTACGTTGAACGGAACGAGGCAAAGTCAAGGAGGAAAAGACGGTGCGCGGATTAAGCCATTTTAACAAGAATTAGTATTACGCATTATTGGATTCCAGCGGGCAATGATCTTGATTTCCTGATTTCGGACCGATAAAAACCTCCTATGCTGGGATATGGACTGCAAAACCATATCGGCATCTCATAGGAGGTTTTGACACTGCTTCAACAAACGCCCTGTGCATCTGCCGCATCACTCTGACAAGCGTGCTTTACAGACATTTTCATTTAGTCATGGCGGCAATACCTCTCAGAGCCGCGAATAATCAGTTTGGACTGCAGCGTAATCCTCTGAACAGTGGATTCTTCAAACGAAACACGTTCTTTTAAGCGATGGAGCATCATATGCATCCCCACCTTGCCCATTTCAAATGTCGCACGCTTGATCATCGTGATTTTCATTCCAAGAGAATTCAGCAGTTCCACTTCATCAAAACCAACGATCGCAATGTCCTCCGGTATTCTTAGTCCAAGATCCACAATAGCACGTACCGCACCTATCGTCATCATGTTGTTGCAGGTAAAAATAGCTGTCGGTCGATCTTCCTTTGACAGCAAAATGCGTACAAGATGATAGCTGTCTGTGTCTTTAAAATTTCCCATCAAAACCCTGTCTGGTCTTACTTCAATTCCCTTTTCTCTGTGTGCTTCCTGAAAACCGATCATTCTTTCCCGCCCAGGAATTGTATCCAGCGGTCCGGCGACGATAGCAATGTCGTTATGTCCATTTTTCAAAAGCAATGATGTAGCCGCCTTCGTTGCAATAGTGTTGTCGACAAAAACGCCGTCGCAAATAAACCCGTCTAATTCGCGATCCAGAAAGACAATCGGAATCCTATTTTTGCTCGCCTTCTTCAGCAATTGCGCATTATTTTCATTCCGTTCAGAGACAGGGGTCATAAGCAATCCGCAAATCTGTTGAGACAGCAACGCTTTTAGTGCCTCTTCCTCAATCTGCAAACTTTCATCCGTATTAATCAGCATCAGATGCTTGCCGTTTTCCTCTGCAACCTTACTGGCACCATAGAATACCTCGCTGAAAAAACCATTGCAGATATCGGGGACAAGAAATCCAATAATATTGCTTTCACTTTTCGACAGATTGATCGCTACCTGACTTGGGGCATAATTCAATTCCTTGATAGCCTGATTGATTCTCTTCAAAGTTTCCTCATTGACATAACCATTTCTATTCAGTGCTCTCGATACCGTCGCCTTAGAGACGCCAGCTGCCTTTGCCACATCCTGAATCGTTGCTTTCATCACGAATTGAGTTTTGCCCCCTTCCTTTTATACACTTTTTGGGTACATATCCAGCCCTTTTGCTGAGTATATAGCGAAACCATGGATCTGTCAACATCTTCCCATTGGTCAATTCTGAAGCATCACGCTCATCTATGCGCGTCATGCATAGCATTCATACCTTTATTGAGATTGCAACAACTTCATCTGGCGCAATGCAGCCCGAAATTGTATTATTGCTTACAGAGAATAGTCTTTCCTTCCAGATTTCCTTGATTTCACCTTCTTCTTCCACTCGGATCAACTCTCCTTCAATGGGCTTTTCCGAAGCATTATATAGGGTGTAAATTGTTTCTTTTCCGTCATCCGATGTAAATCGATTGGCATACAGCCCATTTTGCATAACTGGCATCATCGGAATAGAATTCATGCCGAAGAACGTGTCAAAGTGTTCCAATAGAATGTGCTTCCACTTCTTCAGCGCGGTCTTCTGTTCACTGCTGAAAGGCAACCAGGCGCCGAAAATGTCCTGCCATACCGCAAAGCCGGTTCCATTGAACACAGCACGATTGATTAAAGTATCCTTGCTCTTTCCGATCTTCCACCGGGAAGTAATGGGCGCATTGTTTTCCGGGAAAAGATACCGCAAAATATAGCAGTTTGGCATGATGATATCATCCATAAACTGATCCCAATGCCCAGTGATGGTCTCTATTGTATTCACGAAAGCGGGATGTACCTCCGTGCAGAACAGCACGCCAGGCCGAATGGAATCCGCGCATTCGCGGAATCCTTCTGGGACTTGATCCATGGTATCAAACCAAATCCCATCAATGTCCGTCTCTCTGAGCACCGTTGCAAAGTTTTCGAGAATGCTCGCATGATCTTCATCCGTTCGGATATCCCACGGCTTGTACGGTAAGAATACCCGAACACCTTTCGCGTGGCACTTTCGAGAGAATTCGCGCAATCCCGCCAAGCCGCCAGGAATGTCTCGATTGAAATCCCACTGTTTGCGTTGATCTACGCCAAGCCTTGGATACTGGATCCAAAGAAGAACAGAGTCATACCCGCCGAATGCCTCTCCATTCTCAATCAGGCGATCCGGGGCAAACTGTTCCTTTTCATAATCAAAAACTTCCTTCGAGTACGCAAACGTGAAGTGCTGAAAAAGCGTTTTTCGATACCACTGCAGATCCTCACGATCATACTCGCGCAAATCCATATTCTGTCGGATGCGCTTCCTCCACCCCGAGAACGCTTCAGGCCATCCCTGATCAAGTGCAAAAAAGCGGAACTCCAGAACATCTGTCAGCACAGGATTTTCCAACCGAAGAAGAATCCTGTTATTGATCAGTTGCTCCTCATGCGTCATATGCAGAAAATCACAATTCCGCAGTTGATTCCATGCGTGAGCAAATTGGTTTGTATCCCGCATCTCAATAGAAAAGCCCGTCTTCTGATCCTGTGCAATATTGCAGATCGGAAGGTCGAAGGAATCGTGCAATTGCATCACAGAAGTGCCATCCGGTCGCTTAACGGGGTTGGACGAGAGATACCATTGATTATTCAGATAACCAAATTCCCTAAACAAGGGCACATGCAGATAAATCTCCTGCGGCACTCCTTCCGGCCAAACCGGCGCTAACTGAAGAAGATACATCAAGCTTTCATCAGCAGCCGTATACACAGACACCTTCGCACTGATTTCAAACGGTGCTTCAAGCCCAAGTGTAAACATCAGATACTCCTGAGCGCCATCACTCATCGTTTCCACTTTGTCCACACTAAATGCCCCGGCAGAAATGCTTGTACCCAGAATCTCCAGAACAAATGGATCAATCGGCTGGTTCAGCCACTCCAGTTGAGAGCCTTTATGAAGAATACTGATCAGTTTCAAACCGCTTTTATATGAGAAAGCAAACTCCATCTTATCATTTGCAATATATGCAATGGATGACTCACGACAGTTCTTCAACATAATTCATACCTCTTTTACAATTCGGAATGAAGTTGTTCCACAGCGATTCTGGCTTTCAGAAAGCAGCTGGAATTTCAGGTGATGATTTGTCGGGCGCGGGCCGCCGTCTGCATGCCAGAAATGCTGTGCTTGGAAATAGCAACCGCCCCGGAGAAAGGTAAATTTGTGCATTCCATCATCCAACAGCTCCTCTACCCATTCTCTCGCATTGCCAATCATATCCATGAGTCCAAAATCACTAGCGCCATGAGGATACTTGTCAACTGGCGTGAGCCTTTTTCCTTCACAGTTGCAGCGTTCTTTCTCCAGATACGCCCCCCATGGATAGTTTTTTCCGTTCGGTCCGGCAGCAGCATACTGCCACTCCCAATCATGCGGCAAACGTCCGCCGACCCATTTCGCATATGCTTTTGCATCCTTCTGGCTTACCCAAATAACCGGGTTGTTCGCTTCTTCTTCCCGGAATTTTCCGTCAACCCAGTGCTTGAGAAAGTTGTGATCATCGACCGGGTGATAGCCTGAAGCCTGAATAAACTCATAGTACATCGCGTTCGTTACCGGGTATTTTCCAATATCAAATGCTGGCATATGCTTAATGACAGGCCCATGATCATAAGCACAGTCGCCCTCCATGATGCGATGAACCACCCGATACACATATGTTGATTCCGGAATCCTGATCATTTCCCCATAATTGTGTTCAGCC
>JBJDYH010000376.1:0-5405 GCA_051867135.1 Faecousia sp.
TCCATTGCCGGCAAGCGCAGCGGACTGGACGGCGCACGTTCCGGCCTGTTCCGCGAAGCAATCCGAATCATCACAGAAATGAGGTGCAAGACCAATGGACGATACCCGCGCTGGGCTGTCTGGGAAAATGTGCCGGGCGCCCTGTCCTCGGCGGATGGGCGCGATTTCCGGGAAGTCCTCGAAAGCCTCATCCGCATCAAGAACCCCGAGGCAGATGTTCCTATGCCTGAAAGCTCCCGATGGCTGTCTACCGGTGAGATCATGGGAGACGATTATTCTCTCGCCTGGCGCATCCTCGACGCCTCGAAGGGCTGGGGAGTCGCACAAAGACGGAAACGTATATTTGCTGTCCTCGATCTTGATGGACAATGTGCCGGAAAGGTACTCTTTGAGTCCGAAGGCCTGTCAGGGTATTCTCCGCCGCGCTGCGAAGCGAGGAAAGGAGCTGCCCGAGGTGCTGAGGAGAGCACTGGAACGGCAAGCATCTGTTTGAATGATCAGGGCGGAAGCCGCATGGATGTCACCCATGAAATGACTTCCACCCTCCGGGCAGAAGCGCATCATCCACCCTGCATCATGGGTGCATCCGGCTTCTGTACCGAGCACAGCGCCGATAGCCGAAGCATCGGCTACCGTGAAGAGGAAAGCCCTACGCTCCGTGCCGGAGTCACGCCCGGCGTGGCCATTGAGTTCAATCCTACGGACAGTCGCATCAGGGTCAGAGATGACGGGATCTGCCAGACGCTCTGTTCCCGGATGGGTAATGAATAGTTTTTCATTATGAAAAGTCCTCCTTCAAAATAATGAAAGCGCCTGGGATATTAACTCAGACGCTTTCCATAATCATTCTGCCGATTTGCCAAATGTCTCAAGGAAATCCATGAGTTTTTTATTCATTCGCCAATCAGGTAGATCTGCTTCAATCTCCAGCTGAACCCGTTCAACGTTTTTACGCTTCGTTTCGGGGTCTGCCCTGGCATATACTTCAGTTGTTTGGACACTTTCGTGCCCCAGAAAATCACGTATATAAATCAAATGCGTGTCTGCCTGCAACATATGCATGGCCTTTGAGTGGCGCAGCACATGGGGAGAGATTTTTTCTGGCATCGTTGGATCACCCTGCTTGGCAAGAATGAAATACTTTTTCAGGATATATGTCACCCCTGCCCTTGTAAGTTTTTCGTGGCGATGATTGAAAAACAGCGGATATTCCAGTTTCTCACGGGAGTTAAGTTTGTTCTCTGCAAGATACGAATCAATAAGTTTAGCCGTCCCTGACATTATTGGAACCGTTCTTGTTTTCATTCCCTTTCCGGTTAATGTTACCGTTGCAGGGTTTTGCGTTCTAACGCTCCCAACGGTTAGGTCACACAGCTCCTGCACACGTGCCGCGCTATCATATAGAAGGCATAACATCGTCAAGTCCCGCCTTCCTTGAGGTGTGCTTTTATCTGGCGCCTCTATAAGATTTTTTGTCTGGTCTTTTGTAAGATGTTGAATCTGAGTTTTTGGAGTCTTCTTGGCATCTATATCGCGGATCATTTGTGCCGTATACAAAAAGCCTGGATTCTTTGTGCTCACAAACCGGACAAATGTCTTAATGGCGGCCAATCTATTATTGCACGTTGAGGGGGAGTTCCCTCTTTCGTCATGCAGCCACTTTAGAAACGAATTCACAGCATCGACCGTGATGTTGTTTACGCATAATTGTTCTCTGTTGATAGAGTATTTCAATTCGAAATAATCCATTAACAGAAGGAAAGTATTTCCATACGAAACAATAGTATTTTCCGATAGGTTTCGACCTGGCAAATATATCGTCAGGAAATTATTCAGGTACTTTGCAAAATCAGCTGTGGTTTTAGCTCTCTTCATCTTGATATACCTCCTCTGCGTCCGGAATGATGTATCCAAGATGTTCTTCTAACTGCTTGCTGATCTGTGGAAATACTTCGGCAGTCATCCTTAAGTAGTACTCAGTTGAGGCAAAAGTAGAATGCCCCATGTATGTGCTTAACTTTGGCATTGCGACCATAGGGTCTAAGCCCTGCTCAACAGAGTTGTATAGACAATGCACTGCAAAAGTGTGACGGAAATCATGAATCCGCGGACCTTTTCCTTTTCCTCTATGCGAGATTCCGGCTTTTTCCAAGCATTCCCTGAATGCATAGTAAACAGTTTCCGGAGCGTATGGATTGCCGCTGGTCGAGGCAAAAAACCAATCACGTTTAGGATCCGGGTTCCGCAAACGATGCTCGTCATACTCATTAAGAATAGCATGTAGCTCACTGGAAAACGGAACATAACGCGTTTGATCAAACTTGCTTTCCCGAATAAGCAAAATGCCATTATCCAGGTCAACATCCTCGCCAAGCAGGTTAGTACCCTCAGAAAGGCGAAGTCCACAGCAATAAAGACAGCGAAATAGTACCGGCATAATCAGATGCCGCCGCGGCGAACCGGAGCGGGGACTAAATGTCATACTGTCTGCAGCGGCAAAAAAACGCCTGATTTCATCATGTGTAAAGATATATGGTGTATACCTTGATGGCTTCTGCCCCATATACTCCAGGGGCAATAGAAATGCATCATAGTTATTGCGAATCATATATTCGGCCAGACCGCGAACCAACGAACATCTGTCTTCACAGTTTCTATAGGCTTCGTCAGGACGCCTTTGAGCATAAGCCATAACAACCATCTCGGGCAGGGTGTTTTCAGGTATCTCATATGCGTCACAAAACTTTATGAAGCGCAGTATTTTCTGTGTGCCGGCGCTGTAATCATAGCCCAAGGCCTTCTTTTCGGCTACATAATTACGGCATACACTTGCAAGCGGACCATAAAAGAGTTCTTCTGCGGATACTTTATTATTCATCACAAGAACCTCCAATCGTAAGGCAGCAAGAGCGGAGGCCATCAATGTCCACCTTTAAATACGGTGAAGTTGATGAATAGTTCGCATGTCCCATGATGTTTGCGATTTCTTCAAGGGAAACTCCCTCATTCAAAAGGCGACGAGCCAGCGCGTGGCGTAAGGAATGCATGCCGCTGGTGACAAGTTTTCTCTTCTTGATGCCGGCCTTGGACATTGCCCTGCGAATGATGTCACCAACCGAATGCGGAGCCATTTGACGGTAGGGAGCATTTCCTGAAAGGAACACATACGGCAAATCCGAGATGGCTCTTGCGTACCTGATGTAATCGATGATCGCCCATCCAAGATCATCGGATATGGGGAGATTATTGTTCGCACCACTTGTCTTATGCTGAACAAAACTGATGGTTTTAGATGACCAGTCAATTGCACTAAACCTGAGTTCTGAGACATCTGTAATTCTTAATCCAAGCTGAACGACTAAAAGAAGAATTGCATAGTCTCGTTTGCCGATAGGACTTGCCCGGTCGATTGTTTTAAGCATAAGAATAATCTCGTCGTCGGTCCACAATGCAGGAACAGCTTGATTTTTCGGTTTTTTCGGGATTGGGATCGAATAGGACCAATCCGTTTGAACATAGCCATCATTGGAGACATAAGCAAGGTAACGTCGTAATACTGATAAACGGTGGCGTATGGTCTGTGCTGCATAGCCTTGGAGCGACAGAACATATAGAGACAATATTTCAGCGTTTAAGTCTTTCACGCCTCCGAGCTTGTGCGTGGCAATAAAGAGATAGAATCCACGAAGAATTAAGTAGCGGTATTCTTTGGTAGCATTACTATTGTCGGGAGTTTGGATCCCCTCAATAAATGCAGTAATCTGAGTAGCGTCGTTTAACCCCCAAATTTCAACCGGGTCTCGATTTTGAACTGCAATTGATGTGAACCCACCGTATGCATTGTACTCGCCAAGCCAACGTATACACCTGACTGCAGATTGCTCTGTTGAAGAAAGAGGTCTCAATTCCTGAAATGGATACTGATACTTCTCCTTGAGATACAGGATTCCTACTTCTTCTGAGAATACTTCGCTACCTTGGATTGATAAAGCAAAATCCCGGAATTTTCGACAGTTTAGTTTCCAGATTCGAATTGTTTCTGGAGCGTATGCCAGTCGTTCCATCTCCTTGACGATCCCAGCTTCCAAGGTGGTAATAGTTTTTTGTTTGTTCATCAGAACACCTCCATAATAATAGTCCAACTGCTTATCCGATCAGCCGGCATCCCTATTATTATGGAAAGTGATTCCGAATAAAAGATAGTATTTATGACTATTTTACAAACCTTTTGAGAGGAGGACTTTTCATAATGAAAAACTATTCATTACCCATCTTATGCGAAGATTCACATAAGATGGGAACTGGTGGCAACAATGTGCCGCTGGTCTTTGGCATCTCAGCTGATCAGAGCAATGCAATGCTGTCCGACAATCCGCACAGCGGCATCTATGAAGCCGAAACCAGCCGCACCCTTGACTGCAACGGCGGTTCTCCCTGCTGCAATCAGGGCGGCATGATGATTGTTGCTCCCATACAGGATGCATCCTTCACGCTCAACACCATCGACCGCCACGCTGTCTGCGCCATGAATGTGGGCTTTTTTGTTTCGACCGAAGAAATGACGCCTGCACTTCTGGCGAGGGACTGGAAGGATCCGCCCGTCGTTGGCAGACCTGCCGGAGAGTATCTGGTCAGGCGGCTCACACCGGACGAGTGCTGTCGGCTACAGGGCTACCCGGACGGCTGGTGCAAGGATCTGGAAAACCATGATCCTTCAGAGGAGGAAATCCTCCTATGGACGGAGATCTTCCGCGAATGGGACGCCGTCAACGGCAAGCCCGACAGGGTGCGCAGTCGGAAGGCAATTGTCAAATGGTTATCCGCGCCCGGCTCCGATGCAGCCGAGTATAAGGCATACGGAAACAGCGTTGCTGTGCCGTGTGTCTTTTTTGTTCTCGCGGGCATCGTCTGGGCGCAGAGCGAGGAGGTGAAAACTTGAGAGTTATCAATCTGAACGGCTACATCGATGAGGACGTCTGGTACGGCGATGAAATTACCCCGGACATGCTCCACGAGCAGCTGTTCGCGGAGGACGAGGATCATCAGCAGCCCGTCCGCATCATTCTCAACAGCTACGGCGGCTCCTGCAATGCGGCTGTGCGGATGTACGACGATGTGCGCGCCTATCCGGGCGATGTGCACATCATTGTGTCCGGCACAGCCGCTTCTGCTGCCACCGTGCTGGCGACAGCGGCGGACCGGCTGGAGATGACGCCCGGTTCCATGTGGATGATCCACGATCCCAGCGTCTTTGCATGCGGCAATGAGCGCGATCTGATGGATGCCATCGAGCAGCTCCGGGCGTGCAAGGAGAGCATCCTGAATGTCTACTGCCGCCGCTGCCGCAGGAGCCGCGACGACGTGTCCGCCATGATGTCCAAGACCACATGGATGGATTCCCATCA
>JBJDYH010000377.1:0-5343 GCA_051867135.1 Faecousia sp.
AAATCAAAACTTTCGGTTCAAAATAAACTTTCGGCGTTCAGGCGCTTGACATATAGAATACTTCAATTTGAAGGAGGACTAAAGAATGTTCAATGAAGATAACACCACCGAGCAAATGATCATTTCGACGCTCAAGAAAAACGGCTGGGTGTATATCCCTGCTGATGATCTAGATCGCGACGACAGCGACGTGATGGTCGAGTCTATGGTCCGCAACGCCCTTATTCGCTTGAATCCGGAGATCGCCGCAGACGAGGCCAGGGCTGATGAGATCATCTATAAGCTGAGGACGCTCTTCCTCTCCACCAACTCGCAGAATCTCGTCACACAGAACGAGGCATTCAAGCAGATGGTGTTCGAGAAGAACTCATATCCCTTTGGTGAGGATGGTAAACAGGTCACAATCGACTTCTTCGGAACGGAGATCAACGGCAAACTGGATCAGAACCAGTACGTGGTCACCAACCAGTGGGTCTATCCGAAGAAGGAAGGCGGCAAGCGACTTGACATCGTCCTGCTTGTGAACGGTTTTCCGTTCGTCATCGGCGAACTGAAGACGCCCGTGCGTGCCGCTATCACTTGGCTTGATGGTGCTCAGGACATCAACAAGTACGAGCAGAGCATCCCGCAGATGTTCGTGACAAATGTGTTCAGCTTCGCCACGGAGGGCAAGTGCTATCGTTACGGCTCTGTATGCATGCCTGCCGCGAAGTACGGCCCTTGGCACACAACCGACGACAAGTCAGACGGTTCGTTGGCTGCAGTGCAGACAAGCGTGAGGGATATGATCACCAAATACAAGGTCATGGATTTGTTCCAGTTCTTCACCCTGTACGCTACCGACAGCAAGTTCCGCAAGTACAAGGTCATTGCCCGTTACCAGCAGTACGAGGGTGCGAATATGATCATCGACCGTGTCCGCGCCGGTTATCCCAAGCAGGGCCTAATCTGGCACTTCCAAGGTTCGGGCAAATCCTACCTCATGGAATTCGCGGCTGTGAAGCTGCGCATGCTGCCGGATCTAAAGAACCCAACCGTCATCATCGTAGATGACCGGCTTGATTTGGAGTCTCAGATTACTGCGCAGTTCCACTCCTCCGATGTGGGCAACCTCGAGTCCGCATCGACCCGCGACCAGCTGATGACCATGCTCCGGCAGGACATCCGCAAGATCATTATCACGACTATCTTCCGCTTTCAGGAAGTCACCGGAGAACTCAGCCCCCGCGACAACATCATCGTCATGGTCGACGAGTGCCACCGGACACAGGAGGGCGACCTCGGCATCAAGATGAGAACCGCGCTGCCAAACGCTTTCTTCTTCGGACTGACGGGCACCCCGATCAACCGGCTGGACAAGAACACCTTCGCAACTTTCGGTGCTACCGAGGACCGTAGCGGGTATATGAGCAAGTACTCCTTCTCCGACTCCATCCGAGACCGCGCCACCCTGCCCCTGAACTTCGAGCCGGTCCCAGTCGACCTGCGGGTGGATCGAGACACCATGGACCGCGAGTTCGACGTTCTAACCGAGGGACTGTCTGATTCCGACAAGGCTGAGCTATCCAAGCGGGTGAACATGCAGGCGATCATGTACAACGACGCTCGCATTCATAAGGTCTGCGCACACATCGCAAAGCACTTTACCGAGAAGGTCCGGCCCAACGGCTACAAGGCCCAGGTCGTCGTCTACGACCGACCCTGCTGTATCAAGTACAAGAAAGAGCTGGACAAGCTGCTGGGCGAGAAATGCTCAACCATCGTGATGGACACCAACGACGACAAGGCAGACGAGTACAAGGCGTACCGTCGCTCCAAGGAGGAAGAGGCGAAGGTCCTCGACCGCTTCCGCGACCCGAACGACCCCCTTGAGATCGTCATCGTCACGGCAAAGTTGCTCACCGGCTTTGACGCTCCGATCCTGCAGGTCATGTATCTGGACAAGCCCATGAAGGACCATACCCTGCTTCAGGCGATCTGCCGCACCAACCGCACCTACGATGAGGGCAAGACGAACGGCCTGATCGTGGACTATATCGGCATCTTCGACAATGTGGCCAAGGCGTTGGACTTCGACGAGGGCAGCATGAAGAAGGTCATCAGTAACATCGAAGAGGTTAAAAAGCAGATCCCGGCACTGCTTCGAAAGTGTCTCAGCTACTTCATGGGCGTCGACCGGACCGTAGACGGCTGGGAAGGCCTTATGGCTGCTCAAGAGTGCCTTCCCACCAATGCGGAGAAGGACAAGTTCGCAGCGGACTATCAGGTTCTAAACCGCGCCTGGAACGCGATCTCTCCCGATCCTATGCTGGCAGCGATCCAGCCGGACTACGTGTGGCTCACCAAGGTATACGAATCCGTCAAGCCGACCAACGGCGGCGGCGGGCTGATCTGGGCAGCCCTCGGCGCAAAGACGATGGAGATCGTCAATTCCAACATGGATGTCGGTGAGGTCCACGACGACGAGGAGATCCTCTCCCTCGACGCTGAGCTGATCGACGCTTTCATCGAGAAGCACAAGGGTGCCAAGAACGCTGCTAAGAAAGTCGAGATCGACCTTGTCGCGAGAATCCACAAGCATTCTGACGACCCAAAGTGGATGCGGCTCGGAGACAAGCTGGAGCGGCTGCGCGAGCAGCACGAACAGGGCCTTATCAACAGCATTGAGTTTCTCAAGATGCTGCTGGAACTGGCACGCGAGGCGGCACAGGCGGAGAAGGAGGTCGTGCCGGAAGAGGAGATCGACAAGGGCAAGGCCGCCCTGACGGAGCTCTTCAACGGCGTAAAGAACATCAATACCCCGATTATCGTGGAGAGGATCGTCACGGACATAGATGACATCGTGAAGATCGTCCGCTTCGACGGTTGGCAGAACACCACCGGCGGCAAGCAGGAGGTCAAGAAGGCCCTGCGAAGTGTCGTCTGGGTGAAATACAAGATCAAGGACAAGGAAGTCTTTGACAAGGCCTACAGCTATATCGAGCAGTACTATTGATGGAGGACGGTGGAGCAGAGTCAAACGCGCCACGTCCTCACCCTTCACAGAAAGACAGAGGTGGTTTATCGAATGGCAAAGTATCCTGACCTCAAGGCATACCTCCAGGCAAACTACACAGGTCTGATGAAACAAGCCATACAGGAATTCGTGGACGGTTCATATGATGGTAGCGGTTTCCACAGCATCAATGTGCTCTCGCTTTGCAGGCACGAGATAGAAAACCTTGAGGTCAAGGCGCTTACCTGCCACGACGACATCGGGCCGAGAGTGAAGATGGACGTGGGAGTTGCTGCGGACATCGTCGAACTCGGCCTCGGCACCAAGCGCTACGAGGTGGACAGGAAACGCCGATGGTTCACCGTCTATCTGCGCGGCAACCTTGTCAACGGCCTAACAGGCGTCGAGGTGCTCAGCACGAAGGAGTTCCATAATGGGAAATTCCAAAGAGAAAGCACCCTGGACCAGTTTCTGGTCCCCTACATATACTCGGCTGCCCTCGAGGAAACTGCAGACGATTTCACCGAGTTCTACTGCGATAGCGCGAACTATGACGGGTACAGGTTGCCGATAGACCACATCTTTGAGGAGTTCGATATCAAATGCTACCTCGCCGACTTGCCCGACAACTGCTTTGGAAGGATGTATTTCCGAAACGACGCCGTGACAGTATACGATGCCAATCCGAGCACGGGCGAACTGGCCCCAACAGAAATCGAGATCGATCCAGGAACCATACTGATCAGCCGAAACAGGTATTTTCTCGGGGACGACGGGACGCAGTTGCTTACGATCGCGCATGAGATCATCCACTGGCACCTCCATAAGAAGTACTTCCAGCTACTTGCCCTGCTGGACGATGAGATGAATATGATGACCTGCGAAGTTGAACCGAGTCGTTACGACGAGAGCATGACTATGTTTCAGAGGGCTCACTGGTACGCCGAATGGCAGGCAAACGCCCTGGCCATCCGCATTGCAATGCCACAGGAACTCCTGAAGCGTGCAATCTATGAGGTACGCGACTCCGCCCCACAGTTCCATTTTACTGGAGAACTCGTGGAGTACACGCTGCGGCAAGTCGCCCATATGTTCGACGTGCCGATATTCGCTGCAAAGCAAAGGGCCCGCCAGATCGGCTTCACAGGTGCTGACGGAGCTTTCGTCTATGTGGACGGGAAATGGCATGACTCCTTCTGGTTCTCAGAATGCGTTATCGCTCCAAGTGAGACCTATGTCATCGATCAGAAGGGCTACGAGCAGCTCTATCGGAATAACTCGGAGTTCGCATCACTGATCGACTCCGGCAAGTTCGTCTATATCGGATACGTCACATGCATCAACGATCCAAAATACATTACGGTTGACCTCACCGGTGGAGGCGCGGAACTAAAGCTCACTGACTACGCAAGAGAGCATGTCGACGAGTGCTGCCTGGTCTACTCCTATCGGAGCACCTCGTACCTGAAGGACGAATACGAGTTCTACGGCGAATCATATCTCAGCAAAGAGGTCAAGGCCGACTATTATGTCGAGCACACCTACGACAAGGATTTCAACTACAAGTGCGTGCAGACGGCAGACCAGATCGCTGAAGCGGTCGCAGCATACAACGCCGCCCAGGACGCAGAGAAAAAGGTCCGTATGGAGATGGCCGCCAAAGGCTGCGACACTTTCGCCGACTCCCTCAAGTATCACATGACCCGGAAAAAGGTAAAGGTTGAGGAGCTGTCAGAACGATCCGGTCTCAGCGACACGACCATCAAGAACTACAGGTCCGGCGCGATCCCGTATCCCCCAATTGAAAACGTGATGGCGGTCTGCATAGGTCTGAACCTCCACCGTCCCTACTGCATCGACCTATTGGGGACGGCGAACTACCAGATTAACAACGACGATCCCCGCAGCAGGGCATATCGTTTCCTGCTGGATTACACCGACGGGACACTTCAGCAGTGGAACATGATCCTCGACCAGTTCGGCCAGCCGCACATTCCATATCAAAGGAATCAGAAAATCGCGGAATAATTTTCGCACACGGAGCAATCTCAGGTTGCTCCAAATAACACAGGCCCAACGAGGCCCTGCGTATCGAAAGGTACGCAGGGCCTTCTTTTTTGCCCATTCAGGGCAACGTGACGTTCCTGTACGGACAAGCCGATCCGGTGTATTTTCTCCTTGTAACCCTGAGATACCTGCTCAGGAGGCCGTCACGGCCAGACGTAAGTGGCCCCCACCTCCATGGTGTTATTCCAAGTGCACATAAAGGGATAGTTCGCCGCCAAGGCGGTGGGACAACTGAATACTGAGCCAGCACGCGAACAGCTGGACGCAACTTGAAGCGGAGA
>JBJDYH010000378.1:0-23441 GCA_051867135.1 Faecousia sp.
CACGGTAGAATGCGAACATCTCCGCCTGCTGCCCATAGAAATAATCATACGTCACGCATCTTCACCACCTCTTTCTGCGGGAAATGCTCTTTTTTCAGAGGGGTTCTGCGGAAAGTCGTATCCTTCAGCCTGTACGGGCAGCGGACAAAAGAACAGAAACGGTATTTCCAGCGTGGCTGATAATTCTCACAGTCTTTGCAGCACTTCGGCTTATCACGGCGATTGTATTCATACTCACGCATATCAACGAACCCCCACATCTCTCATAATCTTCTTGGTACACCAGCCAATGCAAGGATGATCTCGTCCATACGGACAGTCATCACATTCCGTCTTGGGCTTCGGGGGTACGGAGATTAAGTAGTAGCAATTTCCTTTTCCCAGACGGCAGCCCTGCTTTCGATTCTTCCAGAAGTAGCAGAAGCGGCAATCGTCCGGCTTATCTGCGGCATAAACAGTTTTGCTCAAAATGGAACCCTCCAATCATTCTGACTTGCCCTGAAATTTGGGCATAAAAAAAGAGCGTCTACCCAACCCCATCAAAGGGGCGAATAAACGCTCTAAGTAGTTTTATTTGACTGTTGATGTACACCGGCAGTTACTCCAGACGCACCCGCAATCCCACAAGGGAAGGGGTGGGAACCCCAACCAGATACCATCCTCTTTCATCCCAGCCGTACTCAATTCGAGTCGGCTTCCATCGGTTGTTTACAAAAACATCCATGCAGGTGCCGCAATGCAACCCGCCGTAATAATCCTCCAGACCGAACCGCACATCCATGCGCTCGGACTTCTGATCGTAGACCAAAACACCTTGCTTCATTCTGAGACCTCCTTACACTTTGAGTTTCGCCAGTTTTCTGGCATCATATACAAGGTATGTTTTGAAGTAAAAAGTCCGTGCCTTTCTGTCTGCTCCGGAGATATTTCAGTCTGAAAGTTTGGACAAAATCAGCGAAAACCCGGTGTTTTCAAGGCTTCTGAACTTTTGTCCTATTATAACTCAATCATCCACCCGCCGCACGATCCCTGTTGCTTTCATAGTAATCTCTCTCCTTATTTTACAAATTACGATGTTATTATCTGTAAAGGGAAGAAGATTATACTTGCCGATAAACAAAAACCGAACTGCGCTTTTACACAGTTCGGTTCAAAATGTGGCAGCAAGTTTTCCGTGGGAACTGCGGACAAGCAATGTTCCGTCTGCTGTCGGGGGATTTTGTGCAAAAATAACGCCCACATTCCTGTGAGCGTTACCTTGGCAACAGAAAAATCATCAGATGCAGAACGCGGCATAAAGGGGAACAATCTTTTTGCCGCCCTCAAAGCCGAAGTTCTTAGCAGAGAGCTTGATGGCGTATGCAGGCTTGTAGGTATCCATGTAAACTTTCAGGCTCTTAGCGCGGGTATTGTCCGCGGACTTGACCTCGATAGGAATGAGCTGACCTTCCCGCTGGATAATGAAATCAATTTCCGCGCCCCGGTCGGACTCCCAATAGTAGGTGGCATAGCCGTTAATGGTTAGCTGCACATGGACATAGTTTTCTGCCATACCGCCCTTGAAGTCGTTCAGCTCTTCGACCATATACAACACATCGCCCGCAGCCAAGTCCTTCTTGGCGCACAGCAGGCCCATGTCGGAAACATAAATCTTAAAGGCATCAATATCCCGGTAGTTTTCCAAGGGCTTCTTGATTTGCTCCACACGGTACACTTGAGAAGCGATACCGGACAGACACAACCATTCAATGGCATTCTCGAACTCGGAAGCGCGGCTCCCCTTTTTAATCAGCTTGTACTGGAAGCGGGTGTTCTTCTTGGAGAGCTGGACGGTAATGTTATCGTAAGCCAGCCGGGTCTTCTTGATTTCGTTCAGGTTGTTATACTTGCTCATATCATTGAGGTAGCTGGCCAGGATGGTGTCCTGGATATGCCGCACCAGGATGTAATCCTTGGTCTGCACGAACTGCATCACGCACTCCGGCATGCCGCCCACAACCAGATACTTCCGGTACAGCCCCATGGCAGCATCATGCAGCGCTGCGGGCATCGGAGTGTCCGTCCGGAAGCATTCTTTGATTCTCTCTACCAGCGCGCTTTCTCCCATCGCCAGCATGAATTCTTCCATATCCATGGGGTACATTGTCTTCATATCCACTTTGCCCACGGGGAAGGAGAACTTCGCCCGGTTGACAGCGACACCCAACAGGCTGCCAGCAACAATAATGTGGTACTCCGGTGCGTCCTCGCAGAAATACTTCAGCGATGTCAGCGCCCGTTCACACAGCTGCACCTCGTCAAAGACAATCAGGGTTTTGCCTTTCACGATTGTCTGACCGGCAATGTGAGACAGAATGGGAATCAGATAACCCGGGCTGATATTCTCGTCAAAGGTCTCATTCAGTTTGGGGTTGGTCTCAAAGTTGAAATATGCCACATTATCGTAATGGGTGCGTCCAAATTCCAGAATGGACCAAGTCTTGCCCACCTGTCTGGCACCCTGCAGAATCAAGGGTTTTCTGTGGGGATTTTCCTTCCACGACTCCAGGTAACCCATGATTTTTCTATCCATAAACATCCCTCCTCACAAGGTCTGAATACAGAGTATCATAAGTTCGTGTAAAAATCAACTGTTTTTATAAAGTAATTAACACTAAACTGCACGAAATAAAATGTAAATTTCACACTGTTCGACACGAACGGCTTATTTCTGCGTTTTTTGGCATATACACGCTCAGAAAAACGCATCATGGCAAAGCAGAACCGTTCCTGCGGTGTCAATGTTGTCTGTGACGGGTCACCCTCCCGAATTTTCAGCGTCCGGCGGATTTCCTTGGGAATGACAATGCGCCCCAAATCGTCCACCCGCCGCACGATCCCTGTTGCTTTCATAGTAATCTCTCTCCTTATTTTACAAATTACGATGTTATTATCTGTAAAGGGAAGAAGATTATACTTGCCGATAAACAAAAACCGAACTGCGCTTTTGCACAGTTCGGTTTGGATTTCGGCAGCAGCTTATCCGTGGGAACAGCGGACAAGTAATTTGCCTAGTTGCGGCAGTAGATGGCGATATCGCCGTAGGTGATGCGCTGGGTATAGCCCTCGGCTTCCAGAAGCTTCAAAAGGCCCTCCACGCCGCCGTATTTTTTGGCAGAGTTGTCATCCTTCAAGTTCAGCACAATATAGTCCGTGCTGAGCATTTGCTCTTTGGTGCAGTAGCCCAAGTCGTAGATCACATCCCGCTGGGAAAGGTAAGTGGTAAAAAAGGTGGTTGCGGTGACGGATGCGCCCTCGGGCACGGTGTCCAGCGTGTTTTCGATGCCGTCGTACCAGCCCCGGTACTCCTTGTCATAGCGGATGCAGGTATCGGCAATGGGTTTCACCTCGCTGGTAAAAAAGCCCAGCCCCACCGCAAACGCCGCAGCCAGCGCAGCAATACGCACTGTCTCCCACTTGATATCCGCCACATTTACCGCCACCAGATAGAACAGGCAGGCAGTCGCGCCGAAGGTGTACTGGAACAGGATGCTGTGCTGATACTGATAATCGCTCATCAGGTTGATAAGAATATAGGGAATCAGCAGCACCAGCCGCTCATAACGCCGGGTAATCAGGGGCAGCGCCAGCAGAGGCAGCATGGTAAGCATGATAAATTCCAGCTTTTCCGGGTCTGTACACTCGTAGACAGCCTTCATGGGGCTTAGCAGCACCGCTTTGATCACCGTAACCAAAGAGCCGTTGCCGTCGTACATAAAATTGTTGTAGCGGTAGGTCATCACGCCGTCGCCCTTGGTGGCAAGGTAAGTGGTGGCTGCGAAAAACCATACCAGACTCAGGCCCAGCAGCGCCCCGCCGGTAACGCAGTCCTGCTTGTCCTTATGCAGGAGAGAGCGCAGCAGCACATACAGGGCGATAACCGCCACATACACGGCAGCGTCCTCTTTTACCCCCAGCGTCACCACAGCGCTGACGGCAATCAGCCAAATCTTCTTTTTGTCAACGGCGTAGAGCAGCCAGAGGATTGCGGGGGCGAGCATGCAGTTTTCGTGCATATCGTAGTAGGTGCCCCCGGCAAGGGCAGGATAGGCCAGCAGCGCGGCGCACAAAAGGGCTCTGGCCGGGCCGGAAAGGCCATGCTCTTTGCCGATGAGCCACAAAGGGATTACGGAAGATGCCAAAATCACCGCCTGCAATACCTGCAATGTCGCCGGCTGGGGCCAGAGCATATATGCAGGGAGCATTAAGTAATAGCTGGGGGATACATGCACCGCGAAATGGCTCAGCGCACCCACTTCCCGCTCCAAGGTGGTAATGGGCGTTGCGTGGTTTGCCATGCTGTAGAACATCTGGGAGAAAATGCCGAAGTCGTAGGTAGGTGTCCAGAAAATGTTCACTCTGCCCACCGTCCATGCGCTGACATACCAAATAAAGCCCACAGCCAGCGCCCCGGTAATGATGGCGCATACCATATCCCAAGGCTTTTTCGGGGCCTTTTCCTTGTGCCGGTCAGAGCCGTCCCATCCCATGAGGCCGTACACCATAAGCACTCCGAAAATCAGAAGACTTGCCAGCAAAAAGGAAGCCCGGTAGTTTCCAATCAAACTGACGGCGGCAAGCAGCCCAAAGGCAACCGGCAAGCCCCAGCGTTCCACCCGCTCCCATTTGCTGAGAAACAGAGCCGCGGCCATCCCCGCCGTAAGCAGCACAAGGCGCACAAGATTCATTCTCGCCAAATCCGCCACCCCGGAGAGGTTGGGGCGCACCAGCAGCGCCTCCAACAAGGCCGCCAGCAGCCAGCCCAATATCAGCCTTCTCAGGCACTTTTGGGTCAAATTTTTCCTATCCATAGCCCATTTCCTTTCCGGTTTTTCTTCATTGTACCACACCCCACGGAAAACAACAAGGAAAACTTCCTTGCAGCCCCCCTAAGGAAAAAGGCGTACCGCTGAATTTGCGGTACGCCTTCAGCGTGTCGATAAACCCGGCAATTCGGAATTGTAGGGGGCGATGCCCACATCGCCCCGCAGTAAAATCCTTCAGATTATTGGTAAATTCGGGCAAATTCGTAACATTTTTCAAAGGGCCGATGTTCTCAATCGGCCCCTACATCCGCAAAAGGAAAGCCCTGTAGGGGCGGGTCTTGACCCGCCCGGCTCCCACTATGGGGGAGCTGTCGGCGTAGCCGACTGAGAGGGCATAACTGCGGCGGTGGATTTTAGGTTTCGGTCAGGTCAAGACCTGACCCTACAACAGGTGCGGTTATGCTCCCACCTTTGTCGGGCGGGTCAATCGCCCGTCCGTTTGTTTCGCGGGACGGCAAGTCGCCCCCTAAAAGAAAAGGCGTGCTGCAAAAATGCAACACGCCTAATATTATAACGGATTTTGTTTGATTTTGGCGTAGCGGCGGGGGTACTGCTTGGGGGTAGGGGCGATTTTTCGCAGGGCGATGACCGTATGGGCGGCCCCGTCCATGGAAAACTGCATCTGCTTTTCCAGCTTTAAGCCCAGCTTGGAGATGGCGTTTTTCGCTTCCGCCAGCTCTTCGGCGGCGGCAGAGCCTTTCATCGCCAGCACCATGCCCCCAACCTTTACATAAGGGGCGGTAAGCTCCAGCAAGATATTCAGCCGCGCAACCGCTCGGCTGGCAGCAAAATCGTACTGCTCCCGGCGGCTTGCCACCGCTTCTTCCGCCCGGGCGGTGATGATTTCCGCCGGGTGTACCCCAAGCCGGGGAAGGAAGCCCTCCAGCCATGTCATGCGCTTGCCCAAGCTGTCCAGCAGAGTTACCTTGGCTTCCGGGCAGGCAATCTGCACCGGAACGCCGGGAAACCCGGCCCCGCAGCCCACATCGATGAGGGTTTTGCCCTTCATGTCCGCCACGGTAAGGATGCTCAGGCTGTCCAGCAGGTGGAGCTTCGCCACCTGAGCAGGCTCGGTAATGGCGGTAAGGTTCATTACCTCGTTCTGCTCCAGCATGCCGTAGCCAAAGTCGCAAAGGGTCTGCTGAATGTCTTCGCTGAGGGTAAGCCCCAGCTCCGGCAAGCCCTGAGACAGCGCCTCGCGCATTTTATCCATTGGACTGCCCTCCCACAGAGGGTTGGGTGGGCTTCACGGCATAGGGGTCAAATTTCTGCTTCTCCGCCTCGGCCTGCCGGGGCAGGACTACCTCCTGAATGTGCCAGCTTACCAGAAGCTGCACCACATCGCCGTAGGACTCGATGCCCCGCTCGTTGCCGCTGGCTTCGATATAGGCATTGTTCAGCTTGTTTGCGGTTTCGGTTGCGCTTTTATCTTCCTTTTCCGCAAAGAAGCGGTCATAAGCGGCGATATCCTGCAAAAGCTGGGCGCTTGCTTCGCTGCGCACCCGGGCGGCTGCTCCGGCATCCAGCTTTTGCAGCGCGCTGAAGCAGTAGCGGTAGGCCATAAAATAGCCGGAATAGCGGAATTCTACGCTGCTATTGGCATCACAGGCCAGAAACGCGGCAAAGTTGGCATCCTGCTCCTGAGCAATGCACATACGGTGGGCCATTTCGTGGCACATGGTAAAGGGCAGCCCCACAGCCGGGGTATCCGGGTTGACGGCGGCTTCGCCGGTAATGCCCATGTGGATGCCGGTAATGCCCACAGAAGTATAATAATCAGACCAGCCCAGTTTCTTTACCGGGCTGCGGTCCCCGGCGAAGATGGACATACCCTTTTCGTAGGTCAGGTTATAGAAGCCGTCTCCGGCTTGGGCTGCTAGGGTATCAAAATCGGAATAATCGGGGGTGCCGTCGGCCTTGCGGCGCACTTGACCGGCAAGCTCGTTTGCATGGTCCCGGTAGTACGCGGCAGCTTCTTCCAGCTCGGCGGCGTTATACTCCGTAACCTCCAGACGAATGTCCTCCGCCATAGGGCCTGCGTAATAGTTCAGGCCGTAAATGCCGGTATGCAGGAAGAGCGCCAAGCTGACCACGGCCAGCACCCAGCCGATAAACTGGATGGGGTTCCACTTCCAGATAATCATGAGCACAACGCCCACCAGCAATCCCACAATGGCAAGCATAACCACAAGCTGCCACAGCACGATATCCACGCTGCCGCTCCATTGGGCCAAGCTGCCTTGCACCATGCGGGTAAGGTAGGGGTACACCATGTCGATAAGTTTTGTGTGGGTTTTGGCAAAGGCAGCCAGCGCCCATGTAAAAAAGCCGATAATGGCAGCTACCAGATAGCCACGCCAATATTTCAAAGGAAACACCTCCTGAATTGCTATGTTTGCCGGGTAAAGGTATAGTTCTACCTATACTCTGGGATATTATAACACAAATAACACCGCTTGTCTGCCCCCAAATTCTAAATTTTTTCTGAACGCCCTTTCCCTTTGTTTTGCCACGGGCAGGGGTTATACTTGACGGGCAAGGCACTCTTCGAGTATCATATACCCAAAAGGGGGCTATGCTATGGAAGAGGACAAGGGGTATATGCTGGAGGCTCTGGCGCTTGCCAAAGAGGCGGCAAAAGAGGGAGAAGTGCCGGTAGGCTGCGTGGTGGTCAGAAAGGGGCAAATTGTCGGCCGGGGGCGAAACCATCGGGAAACCGGGAAAAACGCTTTGGGTCACGCCGAGCTGCAAGCCATTGATGAAGCCTGCAGGACCTTGGGAGGCTGGCGGCTTTGGGAATGTACCCTGTATGTGACGCTGGAGCCTTGCCCCATGTGCGCCGGGGCGATTGTGAACGCCCGGATTCCCAGAGTGGTGTACGGGGCATCGGACAGAAAGTGCGGGGCTTGCGGCTCGGTATGCAACCTGTTTTCTATGGAGTTTAATCACCATCCTCAGGTGGAAAAGGGACTTTTGGAGGAGGAATGCGGGGCGCTTTTGAAGGAGTTTTTTCAGACCCTGCGTTTGGAGCTGAAAAGCAGACCCAAATGGGTAAAGCCGACAACCGAAAATTGAGAGAAAGTGCGGTGCGAAATGCACCGCACTTTAGACTATATCACCCTTGTAGGGTCAGGTCTTGACCTGACCGAAGCCTAACATCCACCACCGTACCAAGCGGGCCGGTCAAGACCGGCCCCTACGAGGGGGTCGGTTGTATGCGGACAAGCAATGCTCGCCACATTTTAATAAGGGGAAGGAGGATATTATGGACAATGAAAGAAAGAGTTTGCGCTGGGGTGTCATGCTCATTGCCTGTGCGGCGGTGCTGCGGCTGCTCAGCGGCGGCCTGCCCGGGGCGATGATTCAGGCCTTTGCGGGAGAGGAAACGGTAGCGGTGCTGCTGTATCTGGAAAGTGGACGGGTGGTGCGCCCGGCGCCGGAGGAAACGCCGGCCCTGGAAACCCGGCCCTCCCCGACGACCCAGCCGGAAGAAACCCTGCCCTTGCTGGAAATGGGCGACGCGGATTTGGTGAGCGTGAACAACGATACCTCCCTCCAGCCGGATATCCCGGCGCTTATGCAGGAGGCCCAGTTCCCCCGGCTCCAAGGAGACGAGCCTACGGTGCTCATTGTCCATACCCACGGCAGCGAAAGCTATCTGGCCCAAGGGGGGTACATGGAAAGCTCCCCCTTCCGCACCTATGACGAAGGCTACAACATGGTATCCATCGGCAGCGCCCTGGCGGAGAAGCTGAGAAGCCATGGCATTGGGGTCATTCACGACACAACCCTCCATGATGTGCCGGACTATAACGGCGCTTACGCCAGCTCCCGCTCTTCCATCCAAAAATATCTGGAGGAATACCCCAGCATTCGGCTGGTGCTGGACTTGCACCGGGACGCAAGTAATGATTATGTCAACCAACTCACCACCGCCGCTACGGTATCCGGAGAAAGCTCCGCCCAGCTTATGCTGGTCATCGGCACCAGCCATGACGCTTGGCAGCGCAATATGAGCTGCGCCGTGCAGCTTCACGCTCTGCTGGAGAAAACCTGGCCGGGGCTTTGCCGGGCTATCAATTTCCGCACCGGGCGGTTCAATCAGGACTTAGGCCCGGTGACCATGCTGGTAGAGGTGGGCGCTGCCGGAGATACCCGGGAAGAAGCCCTCATTGCCGTGAATGCCCTGGCCGATGCCATCATTGCCCTCTCACAGGGATAAACATTTACCTCCGCACCCAAGCTGATTCTGTCGATATATTGCTTGGCAATTCCATATTTTTGCTTGCGCAAAATCGATATAGGCGTTGCCGCCTTCGATATGTCACCTTGCGGTGACGAGGTCACTATCAATCCCTTCTCGCCCCGCAGGGCATATCGATGCGCGAAGCGGAATATCGAAGGCGTCAGCACATATCGAAAATCCCGCAAGGGATTTATATCGACTTTTCGCCTGTAAGGAACGGCCCATGGGCCGTTCCTTACAGCAAATTCCACCATGCAAAGGTGTGGGCATCCGCCATAGCCTCCGCCATGCGGGAGGCCGAGCGGCAGGTGGCGGCAAAGTGAACGGTTTCTTTCTCTGCGCAAAGTGCGCTCAACTCCGCAAAGAGCATATCCAGCTCGTCCATGGGGCTGTGGTCAGCGACGCTGGCGGTCATGCCGTGATAGTGCTCCCAAGTGTGCCGGGCTTTGGCGTAGTAATGGGTGGCCTGCTCCCAATCTCCCGCCAGAGCGAAATCCGCGGAGCGCTCCAAGTCCTCTGCCATGGGGTTGTGGATTTTCCCCATAACCCCCTGCACGGCAAAGCTCAACCCCAAAAGCACCGCCAAAATGGCGATGCCCAGCCAAAAACGCTTCATAAGCTGCCCTCCTTTGGATACCATAGGATACGGTCGCTTTCGTCTACCGTCAAAAGCCATGTTTTATCTACCGAGGCGTTTTTGTCCTTCAACACCCGCTGCACCCAGGCAAGGTCTTTTTTGGCAAGCTGCAAATTGTCCGAAAGCAAACAGCCGTCGGAAATGATGGTAACGGGGAGGTACTGGCGCTGGGCCTGAATCCCGGCATCCATGGCGCTGGCGGGGCGGTATTTGGGGTAAGGGAATACGGAGAGGTTGCCGTTGGTCTCCAAAATGGCATACTGCACCTGAGAGGGGTCTAATACATCCTTCTCCCGCAGATGGCCGGTAAGCTCGTCCAGAGAAATGCGGGTCTTTTCCATGTTTTTCTGAAGGATTTTTCCGTTTTGGATCAGGATGACCGGCTTGCCGCAAAGAAGCCGGCGCACGGTCATGTTTTTTACCGCGAATACGGAGAGAATCAGCTCCAGCCCCAGCACCGTCAAAATAGGAACCAGCCCGGAAAACAGGGGGATCCCCCCATCCTGCATGGGGATGGCCGCCAGATTGGCTACCAGCATGGTGACTACAAACTCCGCAGGCTCCAACTGCCCAATCTGCCGCTTGCCCATCAGGCGAATGACCAAAATCAGAATCAGGTACAATATCACCGTGCGGCAATAAGTTAAAATCACAAAACCACTTCCTTTGGGGATAGTATTGTCCCAAAAGAAAGGATTATGCATTTTGGGAGCGAACACCAACCCATTGTAGGGGCCGATGCCCACATCGGCCCTTTGGGGTGTTACGAATTTGCCGCAGTACCGATAAACCATTGTTTTGCCTTCTGCGGGCCGATGTGGGCATCGGCCCCTACGCTTATTTACGGTTTTATTGCTTCGCAGTGATATTGCTACGCAGTTTTATTGCTTCGCAGTTTTATTGCTTCGCAGTTTTATGAAACAACACGCAGGCCGTTTCCTGCAAATAATTGTGAAGCGCCCCGGAATGTTTTCACACATTCCGGGGCGCGGTGGGTTTTTCGTTATGCTTCCCGCAGGGGCAGGGGGGAGACGACAGGGGTGCCGTCCCGGTTCAGCAGGGGGGTTATGGCTGCGCCGTAGCTGCCGGGCATGACCAGATAATTCACCCCGGTAACCTTATCCACCCAAATATGCACTTGGGTAGATAACGCGCCGCCCTGTTTATAGACTCTCACAAAGCGGTCACTTTCGTTTGCCATGGATTACTCCTTCACGGCTTCGATCACGCCGCTGGCCATACCCACCAGACCCTGCATTTCGCTGGGAATGATGATCTTGGTGGCCTTGCCGTCGGCAACCTTCTGCATCGCCTCGATGGACTTCAGCTTGATGACCTGATCGTTGGGGGCCTTTTCATTCAGCAGCGCCAAAGAGTCGGCCATGGCCTTCTGCACCGTCAGGATGGCCTGGGCTTCGCCGTCGGCCTTCAGAATCGCGGCCTGCTTCTCGGCTTCCGCCTTCAAAATGGCAGCCTGCTTCTCAGCATCGGCGCGGAGAATGGCGGACTCTCTCTCACCTTCGGCAATGAGGATGGCGGACTTCTTCTGGCCCTCGGCCTGCAGGATGGCCTGACGGCGGTCACGCTCAGCCTTCATCTGCTTTTCCATGGAGTTCTGGATGTCGGCGGGAGGCAGAATGTTCTTCAGCTCCACGCGGTTGACCTTAATGCCCCAGGGGTCGGTAGCTTCGTCCAGAATGGCGCGCATCTTGGTGTTGACCACATCACGGGAGGTGAGCGTCTGATCCAGCTCCAAGTCGCCGATGATGTTACGCAGGGTGGTTGCGGTCAGGGTTTCCATGGCGGCCATGGGCATTTCTACGCCGTAGGTGTAGAGCTTGGCATCGGTAATCTGGAAGTAGACAACGGTATCGATCTGCATGGTAACATTGTCCTTGGTGATAACCGGCTGAGGGGGATAGTCCAGAACCTGCTCCTTCAGGCTGACACGGCGGGCAATGCGGTCTACAAAGGGAATCTTGAAGTGCAGACCCACGCCCCATACGCAGTGGAAAGCGCCCAGACGCTCAATGACATAAGTCTGAGACTGCTGTACCACGGAAATGTTGGAAATGATGATCAGAAACAGGATAACAGCGATTGCACCAATGATAATAAGTGTAGGCATAGTTTTACCTCCTTAAATTTATGCTTCCTTGGAAGCAGGCTTTACAATGAGTTTTACACCCTCCACATGGTCAATGCGGACAAGCGTGCCTTTGGGGATGGGGTTGCCGTCTGCGGAGCGGGCAGACCACTCCAGACCGTTTACCTTGGCTTGACCGTGGGCATCGATGTTGTCGATATCTTCGGTAACATGAGCGAGCTTGCCAATGAGACTATCCACATTGGTAGCGGTGACCTTGGGGTTGATGAATTTCTTCACAACGGGCCAGAGCAGCGCCAAAAGTCCGGCAGAAACCACCACAAATACCACACCCTGAAGCCAAAGCTCCCCGCCCAGCAGGGCTACGAGCATCGCCACCAGAGAAGCCGCGGCAAACCAGATGGATACCAGATGGATAGGACAGGCTCCCTCAATAATGAGGAACACCACCATCAGACCCAGCCAGATAATTGCAGGCCAATTCATATATGCGTTACCTCCTTTATGTAGTGTACCTATAGCATACCAGATAATTAGCCCCCGGTCAATTGACAGTTTTATCAAAAACTGCGCTCCGGCTGGAAAATTTATCTTTCCCCCTGTTTCTCCTGGGCAAAACAGGGTTTTCTAGGTAAAAATGTTGTAAAAACAGTGAAAAATAATGTCAGCATCCTGCCCGGACGCGAAAAAATATATCCCCCGGAAAAAAGGGATGGTAAATTTCCATGCCGGTTTTCCGCCAAAAGAAAATGGTTTTTGGAGAATATAAAACTATTTCTCAGACAAAACAAGGTTTTTGTAGATTATTTTCGGAGAAACAGCAATAAAAATAATGTGTATCCGTTAAGCCCCGCAGCCCGGAAAATAGGAATTTATCGCTGCGCCAAATGGGTGGCCGTAGGGGCCGATGCCCACATCGGCCCGTTGGGGTGTTACGGATTCGCCGCAGTTCCGTAGACGCATCGTCGTGCTTTCTGCGGGGCGATGTGGGCATCGCCCCCTACATTCACCCAATTCACACCCCGGTAAATTCCAATTTATCGCTCCGGGCAATTATCCTGAACCATATCCTCAGAAAAGGAAGAAATTTTTGGAAAAGTGGTTGCGCCCGGCTTTGGCTTGATGTATAATTGAGGCATCAAATTATGGGCACAGCCCAAAAAATGGAGGACTGATTACCATGTTTCAGGCAATGATCGAAACTTTGAAGGCCAATCCCCGGAAAATCGTTTTTACCGAGGGTCATGACGCTCGTATTCTGGAGGCGACTGCCCGTCTGGTAGAGGGCGGCTTCCTGACCCCCATTCTGGTGGGCAATGTGGACGAGGTCAAGGCCAAGGCCGCTTCCGGCAATTTCAACATTGAAGGCGTTGAAATTCTGGACCCCGCTACTTACGAAGGCATGGATGCCATGGTAGACAAGATGGTAGAGCTGCGTAAGGGCAAGATGACCCCCGAGGAGTGCCGCAAGGCTCTGTCCAAGGGCAACTACTTCGGTACCATGCTGGTAAAGATGGGCTACGCCGACGCTCTGCTGGGCGGCGCTACCTACTCCACCGCCGATACCGTTCGTCCCGCTTTGCAGCTTGTAAAGACCAAGAAGGGTGCCAATCTGGTTTCCTCCTGCTTCATTCTGGTTCGGGGCGAGCAGAAGCTGGCTATGGGCGACTGCGCCATCAACCTGAGCTACGAAGACAGCGTGGACAAGGACGGCAATGTTACCATTTCCGCTGCCCGCAAGCTGGCTGAAGTGGCTGTTGAGACTGCCAATACCGCTAAGGTCTTCGGCATTGACCCCAAGGTTGCCATGCTGAGCTTCTCCACCAACGGCTCCGGCAAGGGCGGCACCGTGAAGCTGAGCCACGACGCCACCATCATCGCCAAGCAGATGGCTCCCGACCTGATGATCGACGGCGAGATGCAGTTCGACGCCGCCGTGGCTCCCGAGGTTGGCCAGCTGAAGTTCCCCGGCTCTCCCGTTGCCGGCTACGCCAACACCTTCATCTTCCCCACCATCGAGGCCGGTAACATCGGTTACAAGATTGCCCAGCGTCTGGGCGGCTTCGAGGCTTACGGCCCCATCCTGCAGGGTCTGGCCGCTCCCATCAATGACCTGAGCCGCGGCTGCAACGCCGACGAGGTCTACAAGATGGCAATTATCACCTGCGCAATGGTATAATTTATCAAATACCAGCTCCCCGGAAAGGCAACATTCCGGGGAGTTTTTGTACGCACCCCCGTAGGGGCGGGTCTTGACCCGCCCGTTTACCGCACTTCGTTTTCTGCGGCGGTGGATTTTCGCCTGAAACGGCGGGAGCAAGCCCCCGCCCTACAGCAGACCGCACCCTCGTAGGGGCGAGCATTGCTCGTCCGTTTACCGCACCCCATTTTCTGCGGCGGTTGGTTTGGGGTTTTGGGCCGGTCAAGACCGGCCCCTACAAGATAGGGCGCAGTCCGTGATTAACCCTTTTGGGGAAAACTACAGCTCCCCGGAATGTCGTTCATTCCGGGGAGCTGCCTTATGTTTAGTTATCAATGGTAATCAGGAAGGTGCGCCCGGAGGCCTGCTCCTCCACCAGCAGGGTATATTGGCCCGCGGCGGGGTTCAGGGTGCCGGACAGGGTATCTACGATCTGAGGAATGCCGGACTGGTCATAAATCATCACATCGCCGTTTTTGGCGGTAACGGTAATGGTATATTCCACCTTGCCGGAAAGCTTCATGGTAATGGCATTTTGCAGGAAGTCGCCGTTGCCCTTGCCGGACTGGGCAATGTCCCAAGTGTAGGTCTTGGTGGAGCTGCCGCTGTCGGATTTTACCGTCAGGGTAATGGCAAATTTTTCCGCGCTCTGGAAGCCGCTCTGATTGCCAATATAGCCGTCCGCGTAGCCGCTGACCTCGCCGGGCAGCTTGGCAAATACATCGGTATCGGCATAGGCATCAAAGATATACATATCCTCGCCCAGATAAATCTGACACCATGTATGGTTTTTTCCGTTCAGGCTGCCGCTGACCACATAGCTTTCCAGACCCAAATTCCGGGCCGCTACGGCGTAGGCCGCCGCGATATGCTCAGACTGGCCTACCCGGTTGGTAAATATCTGGTTGGCATCGTAGGCGAATTTCAGCTCGGAAATGTTCTTGAACACCTTATTCCCCGCAAAAGCGGACATTTGCGCCAGCGTGGAATTGGCCGGGCCATGGGTGCAGGAACGCAGGAAGGTGTGAATTGCCATGAGCTTCTTGTAAGTAGTATCTGCGGAGGCATAGACACTATGTGCCTTGCTGTCCAGCTCGCTGACGCCGGTATAGCCGGGGTTCAAAGGAAGCTGATTGATATGCTGCTCCAGCGTCAGCACCGGGGTCTTATCCCCAATGTAGCTCGCGCCGCAGGCGCAGGTATAGGTGGTATAGCCCTCGGTTTTCAGGGTAGGGGGTGTCACCTTGCCCACATAAGTATGGGTATGACCCGGCTGGGTTGCTCCGGGGGTGGTAGGCGCGGGAGTGGTAGGTGCGGGAGTCGTCACCGCAGGGGTGGTAGCTCCGGGGGTGGTATCACCGGGGGTAGTAACTACAGGGGTAGTTTCCGCAGGGGTAGTATTCTCAGGAGTAGTAACTACCGGGGTTGTATCCTCAAGGGTAGTCACCGCAGGGGTAGTTTCCACGGTGGTAGGCGCGGGCTTCGCATCCTCCTTATGGGTGAGAGAAAGCACAAGTCCCGTTGCCAGCAGCAGGAAAAGCAACGCCGCCAGCGCCGCCAGAATGACTTTTTGTTTCATAGCAATCGCTCCATTGGGTATTTTTTTCTATCATAACCCATAATTCCCAAAATGGCAAGAAGAATTGTCACTTTCCCCCAAACCGGGAAATCCCGTAGGGGCGAGCAGTGCTCGTCCGCTTGTACATTCCTGAAAAAAACTGAAACAGGCAGGTTTCAATAAAACTTTTTCGTCAGAAAAAATACCACTGCGTAAGCAATACCACTCAAAACTCAGCGTTTTTAGTTTTATTGCTTCGCAGTGATATTGCTTCGCAGTTTTATTGCTCCGCAGTTTTATTCGGCTGCGCCGAGTTTGAAAAGTGCGCCGGGTTCATCCCCATACCACAAAATGGAAAAGGCAGCGCTATTGCGCTGCCTTTAGCAGTTCCTTGGTATAGGGATGCTGGGGATTTCCGTAGATTTCCTCCACGGTTCCCTGCTCCACGATGCGCCCGCTGCGCATGACCAGTACCCGGCTGCACAGCTCATACACCACATTCAAATCGTGGCTGATAAACAGATAGCTCAGGCCGTAGCGCTTTTGCAAATCCTTCAGAAGCTCCAAAATCTGAGCCTGAATGGTCACATCCAGAGCGCTCACCGGCTCATCCGCAATCACCAGCGCCGGCCGGGTAATCACCGCCCCGGCGATGGCTACCCTCTGGCGCTGTCCGCCGGAAAGCTCGTTGGGCTTGCGGTTTACATAATCTTCCCCAAGGCCCACCTGCTCCAATATCTCCACCACGGCGGCCTTTCGCGCCTGCTTGGAAAGCTTACCCGCGATTCGCAGGGGTTCTTCCAAAATCCAGCCGATGGTATGGGCGGGGTTCAGGCTGCTGAAGGGGTCCTGAAATACCATTTGTGGCCTGCGGGAGCGGTGAATCACCCGGCCGGTATAGTCCGTCAGCATTCCCAGAATGGACTTGCACAGGGTTGTCTTGCCGCTGCCGCTTTCCCCTACCAGCGCTACGGTCTCCCCGGGGTAAATGGAAAAAGATACATCGTGGAGAATCTGCACCCGCTCTTTTTCCCCGAAGATGCCACCTTTGCGCTGGGTATAGAAGCTGTTCAGGTTTTGAATTTCCAAAATCGGCTCTTCCATGGTGTTCACCTGCCTTTGAAGCCCTTAGCGTTTCTTTGGATAGCCCTTGGGGATGGCCGCAATGAGGGCTTTGGTATATTCGTGCCCAGGGTTTCGGAAAATCTCCTCCACCGGCCCATCCTCCACAATTTTGCCTTTGCGCATGACCAAAACCCGGCTGCACAGCTTTCTTACCACATGCAGATTATGGCTGATGAGCAAAATCGCCATATTGTGCTTTCGGTTGAGCCGCCGCAAAAGCTCCAGAATCTCAGCTTGGGTGGTTACATCCAGAGCGGTAGTCGGCTCGTCCGCCAGCAGCAGCTTGGGGCGGCTGATGATGGCCGCGGCAATCATGGCTCGCTGGAGCATACCGCCGGAGAGCTGATGGGGGTACATATTGTATACCTTTTCCGGCTCCTCCAGCTCTGCCCACGCCATAGCCTCCAGCGCCTTTTCCCTGCGCTGCGCCTTGGTGAGCTTGGTGTGTACCAAAAGGGCCTCTTCTACCTGCTTTCCCACGGTCATAACCGGGTTCATGGCGGTCATAGGCTCTTGGAATACCACGCCCAGCTCTTCTCCCAAAATGTCCAGCACCTCGGCATCGGGGCAGCGGAATACCTCGCTGCCGTCCAGAGTGATAGAACCGCTTTTGGTAGCCTTGCGCTTGGGCATGAGGCTGCTGATGCTCATGGCGGTGACGGACTTGCCGCTGCCGCTTTCCCCTACCAAGCCCACGATTTCCCCTTGGTCAATGGTAAAGCTGATGCCGTCTACGGCGTTTTTCTGTGCCGGGGCATCGTTAAAATGGACGGTTAAGTCCTGTACTTTCAAAATCGGAGCGCTCATATCAGTCCTCCCGGGCTTGGCGCTGCAAGCCCTCCCCCAGCAGGCTGAAGCCCAGCACCAGCAGCACAATGGTCGCGCCCACAAACAGCATATACCAAGGGGTGCTGTTGATGCTGCTGCGGCTTTCATTCAGCATATAGCCCAAGCTGGGGGTTGGGGGCTGCACGCCCAAGCCCAAAAAGCTCATGCTGGCCTCGCTTAAAATGGCGTTGTTAAAGCCAATGGTCACGGCGCTGAGAAGCACCGTCAGGGTATTGGGTAGAATGTGGGCAACCATAATCCGCAAATCCCCCGCCCCCATGAGCCGGGCGCTTTTGATATAATTCAAGTCCCGGCAGCGCACATATTCCGTGCGGACAATGCGGGCGAAGCTGGGGATAAACAAAATGCCCAATGCGAAAATGATGTTATAGGTTCCCGGCCCTGCCACGCTGATAATCACCAGCGCCAGCAGAAAAGAGGGAAAGGCGGTAATGGAGTCGCACACCCGGGTTAGAACCGCATCCGCAACACCGCCATAGTAGCCGCAAAGGGCACCGATAATCAGTCCAAAGAAGCAGCCGATGGCCACCACGCACACCGCAATGAGCAGAGAGCTTGCCGCCCCCGCCATCACCCGGCTTAGGATGTCCCGCCCGAATTTATCCGTGCCCATCAGGTGCTGCCATGAGGGGCTTTGGGCCATGGCATCCGCATCCATGGCGGTGGTATCGTAGGGTGTCCAGAAGCAGCCCACCAAAATAAACAGGAGCATGGCGGCGGTCAAAATCCCACCGGAAATCAGAAAGCCATTGTATTTTTTCATACCCGGCCCTCCTTATTCGTAGCGGACCCGGGGGTCCAGAAGCTGGTGGAGGATATCCGCCAGGAAGTTTACCAGAACCACCCATGCCGCCAAAATGACCACAATGGCCTGCACCGTGAGATATTCCCGGTTGGAAATGCCCTCCAGCAGAAGCTGTCCCGCTCCGGGCAGGCCGAACACCTGCTCAATGATGATGGAGCCGGTCATGATCTCCGCCGCGGACACCGCCAGAAAGGTAACGGTGCTGACCATGGCGTTTTTCAGCACATGGCGCCTGAGGATCGCCCGGCGGTGGTTGCCACGGCTGCGGGCGGTGCGCACATAGTCTTGCTCCATTTGCTCCTGAATGGAGCTGCGCAGCATTTTTACCGTCATGGCAATGCGGGGAATGGCAATGGAAATTGCCGGAACTGCCAAGCATGCCAAAAAGCCGGGTACGCTGTCCAGATAGGACACATACTGCCCCGGACGAAAAAGGGAAAGCACAATGCCGAAAATCCATGTCAGCAAGGTAGCCATAAAGAAGGTGGGGATGCTCATAAGCACCTGATCCCCTACGGCGAACGCGCCGTCCACAAAGCGGCTGCGGGTGCTGCCCGCCAAAATTCCCAAAGGGATGGCAACCGCTACGGTGATGATAAAGGACAAAAGGGTCAGGCTGAAAGTGACCACCAGACCGTCTCCCAGCAAATCGGAAACCGGGATATGGCGGCTGTAGTTCATGCCGAAATCCCCGGTGAGGAAATTCCCAAGCCACCGGAAATACCGGATAAACACATTTTCATTCAGCCCCAGCTCTTCCCGCAGCGCCGCCACCGCTTCCTCGGTAGCTTCCGTGCCCAAAATCTTGGTAGTGGGATCGCCGGGGATCACCTGAAAGGCCAAAAAGGCCAGCAGGGAAACTACCAGCAGCGTTACCACCAGAGCGGCAAGCTTTTTGGCAAGATATTTCATAGTTTACCGCTCCTTGTCAAGAAAATTACCCAAAAACGCCCGTAGGGAGCGGATTCATCCGCTCCGCAATCCCCAAACCCACCACCGCAGAAAACGAGGTGCGGCAAGCGGAATGCATAAATGCATTCCCTACGGCTTCGATTCGGGAAATCCCGTAGGGGCCGATGCCCACATCGGCCCGCACAGAGCAAAATAATGTTTCTACGGCACTACGGCGAATTCGTCACATTGGAAAGGGCCGATGTGGGCATCGGCCCCTACTGCTTTACAGTTTTGCGTGGTATTGCTATGGAAACCTTACGGTTTCCGTTTTACTTTTCCCAGTACAGCGCTCTCATGTCCATGACATACAGGGGGTAGAATTCATAGCCCTTCAAATTGGGGTTGACGGCCACAAAGTCCGCCAAATCCTGCAGGTACACATTGGCGGCATCCCGGCTCAGAATTTCCAGACACTCTTTATAATACCGGGTTTGCAGGGCATCATCAGAGGTTGCCCGGGCATTGCGGTAGGCTTCGTCATAGTCGCTATTGGAATAGTTGATCATATTCTTGCCGTTGCCGCTTTCCCAGCGGGCCAGCATACCGCTGGCGTTGAGGGTGGAGGAATCGAAACCGCAAACGGTGGCTTCAAAATCCCTGCCCTTGTACACATCGCTGAGCCATGTGCTCCAATCCACAAGCTGGATTTTGGCATCCACGCCCACTTCTTTGAGCTGCTCTACCAGCACCGTGGCGCAGTCCACATGGGGCTGGTAGTTGCTGGGCACTTTGATGGTAAAGCTGAATCCGTCGGGGTAGCCCGCTTCTGCCAGCAAAGTCTTGGCCTTGGCTACATCGTGGGGATAGCTGTTTGCCAATTCGGCATCAAAATACTTGCCGAAGGCAGGGTACATGGAGGAGCCTACGGGCGTACCATGACCGCCGGAGGTCAGCTTTAGCATGGCCTGCACATCGATGGCGTAGCAAAGCGCCTGCCGCACCCGCACATCGTCAAAGGGCTTCACGCTATGGTTCAGGTAGATGGCCTGCACCAAATTCATAGTACCCTCCAGCACCGTATAGCCGTTGGTCAGGTTTTGGGTCTGATCCACAGTCAGATGGGCAACCACATCCAGGCTGCCGCTGTTCAGGGCGGTAAACAGGGCGGTATTGTCCTCAAGGATGCGGTAGGTCACCTTGGAAAGGTGGGCTTTTTCGCCGTAATAGTCGTCATTTCTCACGATGACGAAATTGTCCAGCACCCGGCGGGACTCGAACTTGAACGGCCCGGTGCCTACCGGGGAAGTTGCCTGCTCCGTGTAACCCTTGGGCGTAATGTAAACATTGCTTACATAGCTCAAAAAGTCGGGATTGGGAGCGGACAGGGTGATGATAAACTGATTTCCCTGAATATCATAGCTTGCCACAGCAGAAAGCGCCTCCACCAAGGCGGCAGTCACCGAGGTAGAAGCGCAGGTTTCAAAAGAGTAGAGCACATCGTCCATGGTGCATTTCGCGCCGTTGTGGAACAGCACATTGTCCCTTACGGTGAAGGTGTACACCAAGCCGTCGGGGCTGACTTCGTGGGAAGACGCCACGGCGTAGACGAAATTGCCATCTTTATCAGGCTTTACAAGGCCCTCAAAGATGTTGAACATGACCTCTCTAGTTCCTGCGGCCGTCATTTGGTACGGGTCAAGACTATTGTCCAGGTCCTGAGCAATGCCCACCGTGATGGAATTGTCTTTCATTCCAGCGCTGGTGTTTTTGTCGGTAGCTCCTTTGCAGCCGCAAAGTAAGCCCACGACCATGGTCATTGCCAGAAAAATTGCAAGATACTTTTTCATTGCAAATTCTCCTTCTGCCGCATTTTCGCGGCGATAAAATATGGGGGATATTCAGTTGTCGCCGGGAGAAGCCAAAATCCGCCTCGGGCGCTTCGGTTTTGCTCCGTCCGGGGATTGCGCTGCAAACACGCACCCACCCATGATGACGCAAAAAGCTTCCCGGAGGATATGGCAAAAAGTTTTGCGCAGGAAACTCCCGGTTCGGCCTTATTTTACTCCATTTCCTCCCAAATTGCAACCCAAATTTTGTATGGATTATGTAAACCGCAGCTCCTCCCTCCGGGACGCGGACGAGCAATTGAGCCGCCCTTGCTTCCCTGATTACGCCAAATACCGATGGGTCTGGCGCACCTTGCTGTAGGGCGGGGGGCTTGCTCCCGCCGTTCCCAACAAAAATCTGCCGCGCGTATCGGGCGGGTCAAGATGTACAGTGTAGTAACATAGTCCACAGGTGTGCAATGACATGGTACACGGTTTCATAGTACAAAATAGGCATTGATGAAAGCATTTCTGTTGGCTGCGAACGCGAATTTGCCTATCCAATTAATCCCCTGGCTTCTTTTCGGACATAATTCTGCGGAGAATCTCTACACCCTTTTGGGTCAGATCTTCTTCTCCCAGATTTTTGGATTCCAATATCCGCGCAATTGCCTGAGCGGGATCCAAGGAGTGGTAGGGATAATACAAGCCCCGCAATTCCTTGGGCTTCATCAGCTTATAGACCTGCTTACTGCTTTTCCCGTAGGTGTAGCACCAGTACCGATAGAGATATCCCATCCAGTACAATTCTTCGTTGCTGTATTTATCCCTGCCGTAGTTGGTAGCTCCAAATTCTTCTTCAATCTCCTGTAGAATACTGTCTACGGTGCAGGACTCGTACAGGAATCCGTCCTGATCCATCCGGGCAGCCACTTTTGACAGCATAAACCTGCGCAGGAATATTGGGGAGCTGCATTCCAATTTCGATGCCGACAGCGCAAACAGCTCTGCCTGCATCCGACTAAGTTTCAAACCGGTTTCGTCAAAAGTTCTCATCTCAAAATATCCTCAATATAGTCTCCTTGTCCACGATACTGCTTTCTTGCCAGTTTTACCTTGTCATTGCTAATCTTTTGTTCCTCCATTCTGGACAAGAGGTATGCCTTTTTCTCTGCCTGTGCCAAATAGCAGCGGTGCAGGAGCGTTACCTGTTTCAGGGCCTTTGCTGTAACAAACACATACTGATTGCCCAAGTTGGTTGCAGATAGGCAGTGCTGACACTGCACATCTGTGATTTCACCGTCGATGAAGCTATCGATAATTTCAAACATCCGGTTATCGGCAATGGGCGCAATGATGTAGTCAACGCCTTCCAGACGAGCCAGCAGCTCCTGAAGGATGGGATGATCCCCATAAGCATCCAACTTTTTGCGGAAATAGGCAATCAACAGCATCCAATCCCGATTGACACCCAGTTGAACATATTTCAAACCTGCCGGATCAAAATCAACGATGTACAAAGAGGAAGACGGAAAGTTCGCAACAAACATTGCCGACTGCTCCAGGCTTTCACCACAGTAGAAGCCTCTGCCGAAGTCGTTTCCCTCCTTGGCTTTTTCCACAGAAAGCGCACCATCTATGTATGTCTTCGAGCCATGAAAAAGAACCTTGTGCCCGGCAGGACATTCCTCCCGGCAGAACTGCTCTTTTATTTTGTTCAGCCGAATACTCTTGCTATACGCAAAATTATAGATTTTTTCAAAATTCTTAGCAGTAATTTGTTCCTCATTGGCCTTCCAGTTATAAATGGTCTGGTGTGTTACACCAAGCTGCTGTGCCAATTCAGCAACAGACAATCCCAGAAGCTCCTGGATGATCTCCACATCTGCCGCTACTCCAAAGTGGTTCACAGTATCAACTCCTTCCGTGGCGATAACCAGATTATAATACATAATTGTTTGTTTGTAAACTTGTTTATCAAAAACTTTATAAACAAGTTTTCCATGTAGTTGATGATATGCACCACCCGCCACCGCAGGAAACCGGGTGCGGTAGCGGACGAGCATTGCTCGCCCCTACGCTCGTTATTTGGGTGCGGCGGGGCGGGCGGGTCAAGACCCGCCCCTACAGGAGGGCGTATGTGGACGGGCAATGGCCGCCCCTGCTTCCCGAAACAAAAAAGCTTGCTGCCGGGGCAGCAAGCTTTTGATGGATTAACCGAATACGCTCAGCAGGAAGCCTGCGGCGATGGCGGAGCCGATGACACCGGCCACATTGGGGCCCATGGCGTGCATCAGCAGGAAGTTGGAGGGGTTGGCCTTCTGGCCTT
>JBJDYH010000379.1:0-23420 GCA_051867135.1 Faecousia sp.
CCCTTGTGTTGCAGAAGCTGTTAGGTATCTCAACAGATGCACTTTTACTTTCCATCTTGAAGCTTAGTGCCGAGCTTCGGGAATTCTGTGGGTTCACAAAGATCCCGGATGCGTCTCAGCTCTCGCGTTTCAGAGCCAACTATTGTGAGCACCTGAAAAAGATGTTTGAAGCATTGGTTGACTTAACTGACCCAATTTGCCGCAAGATAAATGCGAAAAAGGCAGATTATCTTGTCTACGATACTACCGGGATCGAATTGCCTGTCGCCGAAAATAACCCTAAATTCTTCAACACCAAATTGAAAGAAGCCAAAAGATACGCCAAGGGCAATTCTGACTACGATCCATACCAGGGTGTTTACAACCTCCTGCCTGATGCGTCCGGTACAAACCCGGATGCCCGCCAGCAGTATATAAACGGCCACTTTTGCTATGCTCTGAAAATGGGAGTTCTAACAGACGGACTGGGTGTTCCCAGACATATCGTATTTTTTGACGAGGATTTCAAAAATAAGCACCCGGAAATTGTTGAGAAAAAGACGGATTATCCGGATAAGGACAAGGAAATCGGAGATTCTGTTTCCCTGAAACCTTTCCTTTCAGACTTCTTTGCCGCACATCCAAAGCTGTCTTACAAAACCTTTTTGGGAGATTCCGCTTTCGATTCCTACGACAACTACTCTATACTTAAAAATGAATTCCATTTTGAGAGAGCTTGCATTCCCATGAACGCAAGAAACTCAAAATCCTCTAACGCCCGGCTTAATGAACACGGAACACCTGTTTGCCCGCTGGATGGTGCCGAATTCAAATTTATGGGTAAATCCGGTGGCAAAAACCGCTCCCTTCGCTTCAAGTGGGTGTGTCCGAAATCTGTGCGGCGCGGTTCAAAACGCATTTGCTGCTGTGAAACACCTTGCACCGCATCCGCCTACGGCAAATGCGTGTACACTTATCCGGACAAGAATTTTCGCCTTTACCCCGGCATTCCCAGAGATACCCCTCACTGGGACAATCTATACCGGCACAGAGTTGTCGTTGAGCGCACCATTAACCTGATGAAAGACACCTTTGTGCTGGATTCAAGAAAGTCTTTCCGCTCTGTTTCTGCCAAAGCGGATACATACCTATGCGCCATTACACAGTTGATTGGTGTCTTGTTGGCAGATTCTATCCACAACTTGAGCCTGTTCAAAAGTTTGCGAAAACTCGTCGCATGACCTGATAAAGCTCTTTTTTGAGATGCCTATTCAGGGCACCTCAGCTTTGCTATACCCTTTTTGAATTCTCTCAGGCGTTTCCCCTTTGGTATTTGTTTTTTGGCTTTCTGGTGCCTGGAACTTAGAGACTTTTACAAGTACCTAGTAAAGAATACTATGCATATCGGTTTTCACCGGCTGCTTGGTAAACTGGAATTTATAAAAGTTGAAAATTGAAAGTTGAAAATTGAAAATTGGAAATTAAGGAATCCCTTTGGGACAATTTGAAAAAAATTTGGAAACCCTGACCGGTTTGATGGAAATGCTGTATTTCAAGGGTGACAATATTTTAATTTCATCCCCGAAGGGGATACCACAACTTTCAACTTTCAATTTTCAACTTTCAACTAAGCGAAGCGTTAAATTCCAATTTATCGCTTTGCTGAGGAAAGCCGATCAGCACAAAAAACCGCCCTGAGTATCCACTCAGGGCGGGAAATGCCGGATTTACGCGGAAAATGTGATACCTTTTGATAAAAGGCACCCATTGCGCGCTCCAACCATCTTCTTCCATCCAGACTTTACTGTCGGTATTGGAGTTGCACCAATTCAGCCAAAAGGCTCGCGGACTTTACCGCCGGTCGGGAATTGCACCCTGCCCTGAAGATATCCTATGAACTTAGCTATAGAATAGCACCTTGCAAAGGAATTGTCAAGCCTTCCTTTTCGTGATAAACTGTTTCGTGATAAACTGTTTCGTGATAAACTGTCAGGTAGTTGCCGGGGGTGTCGTCTCTGGGGGAACGGTTTCCGCCGGCTTCTGGGTTACGGGCATCCGAAAGCCCTGCACAACGCCCTTGGCCCCGGTGTCCGTTACATCCCCGCCGATGACGGTGCCCTTATACACCAGCAGCGTGGCGTATACCGGGTCGGTAGCACCGGGATAATTCTTGATTTTGTACACATAGCGCATAACGGTTTTCCCTGCGTAGGGGGTCAGGTCATAGCCCTGACTCTTTTGCAGGGCGTTATAGCGGTCATATACTTCGGTGGACTGCTTGGGGATGCGCACTTGGCTGGTCTCCACCGGGGATACGGCAACCTCCCACCCGAAGTCCTTCAGAAACTGTACCCGCTCATCGTTGGTGTCAGCGGAAGCGCCTGCTGTAGGCTCAGCATCATCACCGCCCCCAAAAAGCAGAATCAGCCCCAGGATGACCGCAGCTACGGCGGCCAGCACAATGGCTATTTTTTTCTTATCGACCTTTGCGGTCATTACCATCATAATTTACCCCTCCTGAAATTGGTATGGATATCCTAGGATATGCCTGAGCTTCGGGGGGTAGAACGGAGGAAGATATGGAGCGCTTGGATAAATACCTGTGCGACAGCGGCTGCGGCACCCGCAGCGCCGTAAAGCTTCTCATTAAGGCAAAGCGGGTCACGGTGGACGGCGCAGCCGCCAAAGACCCGGCTATGAAAATAGCCCCCGGCCAGACCGTTTGCTTAGACGGCGAGGTGCTGGGAGGCAAACGCCGGGTGGTGGTCATGCTCCATAAGCCGGCGGGCTATATTACCGCTACGGCTGACCCGGTGGAGAAAACCGTCATGGAGCTGCTGCCGGAAGAAACGCGCCATTTGGAGCTGAAACCCATCGGGCGGCTGGATAAGGAAACCGAGGGGCTGCTGCTCTTTACCAATGACGGCGACCTTCTGCACCGGCTGATTTCCCCTAAAAAAGAAGTACCCAAAATCTACTATGCCCGCCATGAGGGAAATGCCACCGGGGAGGACATTGCCGCCTTTGCCGCAGGGCTGCTTCTGCGGGACGGTACCCTTTGCCGCCCGGCGGTTTTGAAGCCTCTTGGGGCAGGGGAGAGCCTGATTACCGTCTGCGAGGGAAAGTATCATCAGGTGCGGCGGATGATGGCGAGCCGGGGGATGCCTGTGAGCTACCTCAAGCGGCTGCAGGAAGGGCAGATTTCTTTGGGGGAGCTGCCTCTGGGCAGCACACGGGAACTGACCGAAGAAGAAATTGCCCTTTTGGATGGCTGATTTGTACAAAGTGCAGAACCTTTTCCCGGCCACATCAGGCTCTCAGCCGAGTTTTATCGGAATATTACCTAAAAATAGTCGGATATTTTGCAATAAAATGTCAAAAGGTACTTGCAAAATGCGCAAAATCCATGTATAATAAGAACACAATTTTGTGGAATAAGCATTTATGCAATTTTTTGATATTGCGTCATTATTTTGAGGGGGCCTGAAAATGTCTAACAGTGTATTTCAGAGCGTAATTATCCAGCTTCGTGAGATTCCTGACCGTGTGTTCGGCGTTTTGGATAACGAAGGCAGCGTGATTTCCTGTACCGATGTTGCTCTGCTGGGTGAGCGCTGGGCAGAAGCGGCTGCCAAGCTGATTTCCTCCGGCGACCACATGATTACCTTTGACCATAAGACCTTTAAGGCCATCCACGGCGGCAACGGTACGCTGGAGTATGCCGTGTTCTGCTCCGGTGATGACGATTGCGCCCGGTCTTACTGCGCTATGGCTTATATTGCCCTGCACGATGCCAAAATCTTCTACGAAGAGAAGCATGACCGGGGTACTTTCGTAAAGAACATTATTATGGACAACATCCTCCCCGGAGATATCTATATCCGGGCCAAGGAGCTGCACTTTGCCACCGATGCCCCCAGAGCCGTGTTTCTGGTGCGCCAGATCGGTCACAGCGATGTGTCTACCGTGGATGTGCTGTCCGGCCTGTTCCCCGACAAGCAGCAGGATTTCGTTATCAGCGTCAACGAGACGGATGTAGCCGTGATCAAGCAGCTTTCTGCCGGGGCTGAGGAAGATTTGGACAAAATCGCAAAGCAGATGGAGGATACTCTGCGCAGCGATTTGTGTGTCAAGACGGTCATCGGCATCGGCACGGTGGCGGAGCATCTGCGCTCTCTGGCCGACTCCTACAAGGAAGCCCAGACCGCTATTGATGTGGGCAAGGTATTCGATACCGAAAAGAGCATCATCAACTATGAAAACTTAGGCATCGGCCGCCTGATTTACCAGCTGCCTACTACCCTGTGCGAAATTTTCCTTTCGGAAGTATTCAAGAAGAACACCATCGACTCTCTGGATCAGGAGACCCTGTTTACCATCAACAAGTTCTTTGAGAACAACCTGAATGTATCCGAGACCTCCCGCAAGCTCTTTGTCCACCGCAATACCTTGGTATACCGCCTGGAGAAGATTAAGAAGCTTACCGGTCTGGATTTGCGCCAGTTTGACCATGCCATCGTATTTAAGGTAGCCCTGATGGTTCGCAAATACCTTTCCTCCAGAGATGCCCGCTAAAGCATATGGAAATCATGAGTGCGTTGTAAAACACAGCGCACTCATTTTTATGCCCATACCCGCTTTTCAGGGAATTCCATAAATTGGAATTTGTCGGTGAATTGCAACCTTATTGTAGGGGCGGGTCTTGACCCGCCCGTTGCACCCGGTTTACTGCGGCAGTAGGTTTTAGGTTTCGGGCCGGTCAAGACCGGCCCCTACAGGGGGTGCGGCGCTAAATTCCAATTTATCGGGCAGGGAATGAAATCAGATATATATTTTCAAAATTCACAGTTTTGTAAATGTTTTCCAAGGACGGTGGATTGACAAGCTGGGGGAAATCTGTTACAATTTGGTTACACTGAAAAAATGGAGATAAAATCGCTATGATTGAATTTATAGATGTTACCAAGTCTTACGCAATCGGCAATAAGGCTCTGCGGGGCGTTTCTCTGACCATTGACGATGGGGAGTTCGTTTTTCTGGTAGGCCCTTCCGGTTCCGGTAAGTCTACCATTATTAAGCTGATTACCGGCGAGCTGAAGCCCACCAGCGGTACCGTTCATGTAAACGGCTATTCCCTGGAGCGCATCCGCAAGCGGGAGATTCCCTTCCTGCGCCGTACGGTTGGCGTTGTGTTTCAGGATTTCCGCCTGATTGACACCAAGACGGTTTATGACAATGTGGCTTTTGCCATGCGTGTGGTGGGTGCCAGAGAGCGGGAGATCAAGGAGCGTGTGCCCTATGTGCTGAATCTGGTTGGTCTGGACGGCAAGCGCAGCCGCCACCCCAGCGAGCTGTCCGGCGGCGAGCAGCAGCGTCTTGCCATCGCGAGAGCCTTGGTGAACAACCCCTCTACCATCATTGCCGACGAGCCTACCGGCAACCTTGACCCCGCCCGCAGCTTTGAAATTATGTCGCTGTTGCAGGAAATCAACCGCTTGGGCACTACCATGCTGGTGGTTACCCACGAGCGGGATTTGGTGGAGCAGTTTACAAACCGGGTAATTGTCATTGACGATGGCCTCATCGCCAGCGACGGAATGGATGGGTATTACAAATATGAAAATCAATAATCTGGGATATTTAATCAAGGAGGGCCTGAAGGGCATCTTCATGAGAGGCTTTATGTCCTTCGCCGCCGTGTGCGTCACGGTGGCCTGCCTGCTGATTGTGGGCACCTTCTCTGTGGCTATGTACAATGTGGACAAGCTGGTGGACGACCTGAACCAGACCAACGAAATTCGGGTATTCATCAGCTACGATATGAAAGAGGCGGATGCCAAGAGCATCGGCTCGAAAATCAACACGCTGGAAAACATCGAAATCGCTACCTATGTGCCCCGTTCTCAGGCTTTGGAGGATCTGAAGGCCGACTATTCCGACGGCGTTTTCGGCGGTGTTTACGAGGAGGACTTGAACTACCGCTTCAAGGTAATTCTGGAAGATAACTCCAAAATGGAGGAAACCATTGCGGAAATCATGGCGCTGGACAGCGGCATTGTAAAAGTAGTAGGTGCCAAGGAAGAGGCTGCCTTCTTCGCCAAGCTGCAGCAGGTGCTGAATGCGGTATCGGTGGTGGCCATTGCGGTGCTGCTGGTCATCTCGTTGCTGATTATCTCCAATACCGTTAAGCTGGTTATGTATGACCGCAAGGAAGAAATCGGCATTATGAAGATGGTAGGCGCTACCAACGGCTTTATCCGCCTTCCCTTCCTGGTGGAGGGCCTTACTCTGGGAATGCTGGGTGCCGGCATTGCCTTCTGCACAGAGTGGATGATATATGATGCTCTGGTTGTCAAAATGGAACATATTCGGGAATTCCAGATTTTCAATCTGGTTCCCTTTGAGACGATGCTCATTCCCATGATCGTTACCTTCTGTGCCGCAGGCCTGTTTGTTGGCATTGTGGGTAGCTGGACCTCTATTCGGAAATTCCTGAATGTTTAATGTTCCACCCCCTCTCACATATTTCAAGGAGACCTGATTATGAAAAACAAGAAAAAGCTGCTGGTGTCGGTGATGGCCGGTTTGCTGGCCGCGCTGATGCTGCTGGGAACTCTGTCGGCTCTGACTCCCAGCCCCGCTACCGCTGCTTCCTCTAAGGAACTCAAGGAAGAACTTGACGACCTGAAGGATCAGCAGGATGAGCTGAAGAAACAGAAACAAGAGCTGAAATCCCAAATCAATGACAATATGGGCGAAATGGAAAGGATGGTTGCCGAGAAAAATGTCATTGACCAGGAGATTTTCCTGCTGAACGAAGAGGTTGCCAACATCAACCTGCAAATCCAAGCCTATAACCTGCTCATTGCCGATAAGCAGCAGGAGCTGGATGCTGCCAAGGAGCGCTTTGAGAAGCTGACGGAGGAAACCAAAGACCGCATCCGTACCATGGAAATGTACGGCGAATTGAGCTACTGGAGCGTGCTGGCCCAGGCCAATAGCTTCGGCGAGCTGCTTGACCGTGCCAGCATGGTGAAGGAGATTGCCGATGCCGATGAGCGCCGCTTGAAGGAGCTGGACAATGCCGCCAAGGCTGTGGAAGAAGCCCAAAGGCTGCTGACCGAGGAAAAGGCCGAGCTGGAAGCAGTCCGTGCCGAGCTGGATGTGGCTCAGGCAGAAATGATGGTGAAACGGCAAGAGGCGGATAGCCTGCTGGCCCAACTCATTGCCAAGGGCGAGGAGTACGATGCCCTTATGGACGCGGCTGAGCAGGAAACGGAAGCGCTTCTGAAGGAAATCGCCGCGAAGGAAAAAGAGTACAACGAGGCCAAGAAAAAGGAAGAGGAAGCCAATAAGCCGGTTACGCCTCCCAGCGGCGGCGGTGGCGGCGGTGGCGGCAGCATCAACGCGAACTGGACGATGCCCATCGCATACTATACCCGCCTGTCCAGCCCCTATGGCTACCGTATCCACCCGATTTACGGTGACCAGCGGTTCCACAACGGCGTGGATTTGGCCGCCCCTGAGGGTACTGCCATTCTGGCTGCCCGCAGCGGAACCGTTACGCAGGTCGGCTATGGCAGCGCCAACGGCTACTATGTTACCATCAACCATGGCGACGGCTACTCTACCAGCTACCTGCACATGACCCATTATACCGTAAAGGTTGGCCAGACCGTTACCGCAGGCCAGAAGATCGGTGAGTGCGGCTCTACCGGCGCTTCCACCGGCCCCCACCTGCATTTCTCTGTATATTTCAACGGCAATTCGGTAAATCCCGCACAGTTCTACAATTTCTAAGCCTTTTACATAGTCAGGAGGAAAAAGCCTATGGGCGACGGAAAAAAGTGGCCGCGCTTTCTTGCGCTGATGTTGGCCTGCGTGATGCTTTTGCCTGCGGCGGGGTATTTTACGCCGGTTCCGGCAAAGGCGGCTGCCTCTGATGACCTGAAGGAAGAGCTGGACGAGCTGAAGCGAGAGCAGGACGAGCTTGAGAAACAAAAACAAGAGCTGCAAGGGCAAATCCATGACAATATGGGCGAAATGGAAAAGCTGGTTGCTCAGAAGAATGTCATTGATCAGGAGATCTTTCTGCTGAATCTAGAGGTTGCCAACATCAACCTGCAAATCCAGACCTACAATTTGCTCATTGCCCAAAAGCAGCAGGAGCTGGATGATGCCACGGAACGCTTTGAGAAGCTGACCGAGGAGAACAAAGACCGCATCCGTACCATGGAAATGTACGGCGAATTGAGCTACTGGAGCGTGCTGGCTCAGGCAAGCTCCTTTGGCGAGCTGCTTGACCGCACCAGCATGGTCAAAGAGATTGCCGATGCCGATAACCGCCGCCTGAAAGAGCTGGACAAAGCCGCCGAGGCTGTGGAAGAAGCCCAGAGGCTGCTGACCGGGGAAAAGGCTGAGCTGGAAGCTGTCCGTGCCGAGCTGGATGTGGCACAGGCAGAAATGATGGTGAAACGGCAAGAGGCGGATAACCTGCTGGCCCAACTCATTGCCAAGGGTGAGGAGTATAGCCTTTGGCTGGAGCAGATGGAGCAGGAGCAAACCCAGCTTCTGGATAAAATTGCCCAGACGGAAAAGGAATACAACGCCGCCAAGGCTGAGGAAGAAGCCGCTTCCCGCCCGGAGCCCGGAGCGAAACCGCCCAGCAGCGTCACCGACGGCGTTACATGGCTCATTCCCATCAACTACTGGTATTTTTCCAGCGCCTACGGTATGCGGGATCACCCCATTGACGGCGTTCCCAAGTTCCACCATGGCGTAGATTTGGCGGCTCCCGAGGGTACGCCTATTTTCGCCAGCCGCAGCGGTGTGGTTACCGCCGCCTCCTATGGCACCGCCAACGGCTATTATGTTACCATCAACCATGGCGACGGCTTTTCTACCATGTACCTGCACATGACCCACTATACCGTCAGCGTGGGTCAATGGGTAGAGGCAGGGCAGAAGATTGGTGAATGCGGCAATACCGGTGCCTCTAAGGGTAACCATTTGCATTTTGGTATATACTATAACGGCAGCAGCGTAAACCCTGCCGAGTACATTGATTTCTATTAAGCTATTAAATAGTTCCCACACCCATTTTTATGGGTGTGGGATTTTACCCGAAAGGATGAAGAATATGAAGGATAAAATGTTGAAGTTTTTGTCCTATGTTTTGGTGGCCTGCGTTGCCAGCGTGGTTACCATTGCTGTGTGCGCAAGAACCAATATTCTGCCGGAAAACCCCAAGCTGGCAGAGCTTCAGGCCATTATTGAGGAGCGGTACATCGGCGGCGCGGACCCGGACACCCTTTTGGACTATGCGGCTGCGGGTATGGTGGAAGGCACAGGCGACCGCTGGAGCTATTATATCCCCGCATCGGAAATGCAGGCCCATACGGAGAGTATGAACAATGCTTATGTGGGCATTGGCGTTACCGTAAGATTGCGTGAGGACGACAAGGGCCTGGATGTTATGGCGGTTACGGAAGGCGGCCCGGCAGAGGAGGCCGGTATTCTGCCGGGAGACATCATCTATGCCGTAAGCGGCGAGCTGATTGGGCCTCTGGGCTTGGACGGGGCTACCACCCTTATCAAGGGTGAAGAAGGTACTACCGTAGAGATTACGGTTCTGCGGGAGGAAGAAAAGCTGGTGTTTACCGTAGAGCGCCGCAGCATTGAAGTTGTGGTTGCCAAGGGGCAGATGCTTCCTGACAATATCGGCCTTGTCACCATTGAGAATTTTAACAGCCGCAGCGCCCAGAGCACCATAGAAATCATCGAATCCCTCCGGGTGCAGGGCGCGACGGCTCTGATTTTGGATGTGCGCAACAACCCCGGCGGCTACCGCCATGAGCTGGTAAAGCTGCTGGATTATCTGCTGCCGGCGGGGGAGCTTTTCCGCAGCGAGCATTATGACGGCACGCAGAGCGTAGATATGTCCGATGCTTCCTATTTGGATATGCCGATGGTGGTGCTGGTGAATGAAGACAGCTACTCCGCTGCGGAATTTTTCGCAGCCGCCCTTCGGGAGTACGAGGCGGCTACCCTGGTTGGCACCCAGACCTGCGGCAAGGGCTACTATCAGCAGACCATCCTCCTTTCTGACGGTTCCGCCGTCAATCTCTCCACCGGACGCTACTTTACCCCCAAGGGCGTAAGCCTTGCCGGGGTGGGTCTGACCCCGGACAGAGTGGTTGAGGTAGACGAGGAAACTTATATGAAGATTTACTACAACCAGCTCTCCCCGGAGGAGGATCCCCAAATTCAGGAAGCGGTAAAAGTGCTGCTTGGCAAATAAAAATGGCTAAAAAATGGCGAAATCGCCTTGACTATGGGGAGAATATCCTCTATAATCTAGGGAGCTATGGAAATTTTTATGTGAAGGAAGGAACCCACTATGGCTAAGGAATTTAAGATCACAAGCACTCGTTTGGAAGATTTAACCAAAGAGTTGAACTATTTGAAGACCACCCGTGAGCGTGAAATTGCCGCCATGATCGCGGAAGCCCGCTCCTATGGCGACTTGTCCGAAAACTCCGAATACGATGCCGCTAAGAATGAGCAGGCAAAGCTCTATGGCCGCATTGCTGAGATTGAAGACATCCTGTCTCACGCTGTTATCATTGAGGACGAGAACGAGGCTTCCGGCCGTGTTGGTCTGGGCTGTACCGTTACCGTTCTGAATGTGGCTACCGGCGTGGAGGCTACCTACCGTATTACCGGTTCTCAGGAAGCTAACCCTATGGAGGGCAAGCTCTCTGACGATTCTCCCTTTGGCCGTGCCGCTGTGGGCAAGGCTGCCGGCGAGACTTTCTTTGTCAATGCCCCCAACGGCTCCTACCAGATGAAGGTTGTGTCCGTTTCCCGTGAGGGCTAAGCCATGGCAAAGTTTGTACCCCAGAGTGAAATGTCTTTGGGCGACCAGATGCGTATCCGCCGGGAGAAACTGGAAAATCTCCGGGCTGAGGGTCTGGACCCCTTTGTGCAGACAAAGTTTGAAGTAACCTCCAATTCCGCCGCCATCAAGGAAAACTACGAGGCCATGGAAGGCAAGTCTGTCCGTCTGGCAGGCCGCCTGATGAGCAAGCGTGGCATGGGCAAGGTGTCCTTCTGCGATTTGCAGGACAGCGCCGGCCGCATCCAGCTTTATCTCAAGTTTGACGAGATGGACGAGGCTTCTTTCCAGCGCTTCAAGAAGAACGATATCGGCGATATCGTAGGCGTTGCCGGCGATGTGTTCAAGACCGAGCGGGGAGAAATCTCCATCCGTGTCCACGAGGCTGCTCTGCTGAGCAAGAGCCTGCTGCCCCTGCCCGAAAAGTGGCATGGCCTTACCGATACCGAAAAGCGCTACCGCCAGCGCTATGTGGATTTGATTGTCAATCCCGAGGTAAAGGATACCTTCGTCAAGCGCAGCATGATTCTGCGCTCTCTGCGCAAGTTCCTGGACGGCAAGGGCTTCCTGGAAGTGGATACCCCCATCCTGACCCCCTTTGAAATCGGCGCTTCCGCCCGTCCCTTCTATACCCACCACAATACGCTGGATATGGACATGGTGCTGCGTATCGAAACCGAGCTGTACCTGAAGCGTCTGGTGGTCGGCGGCATGGACAAGGTCTACGAAGTAGGCCGCATCTTTCGCAACGAGGGCATGGACACCAAGCACAACCCCGAGTTTACCTCCATCGAGCTTTATCAGGCTTATACCGATTTCCACGGCATGATGGATTTGGTGGAAGAGATGATGAAGACCGTGACCATGGAAGTCTGCGGCACTTTGCAGCTTACCTATCAGGGCAAGGAAATTGACCTGAGCCATTGGGAGCGCATGACCATGGTGGAAGCTGTTAAGAAGTATTCCGGCGTGGACTTTGCCGCCATCGAAACCGACGAGCAGGCCATTGCCATCGCCAAGGAGCGCCATGTGGAGCTGCCTGAGATTCCCACCAAGGGTGCCATTCTCGTAGAGTTCTTTGACGCTTTTGTGGAAGAGAACCTGATCCAGCCCACCTTTATCTACGATTACCCCGTGGAAAACAGCCCCCTTGCCAAGCGCAAGCCCAGCGACCCTGCCTTTACCGAGCGTTTTGAGTATTTCATCAACGCTACCGAGTTCGGCAACGCCTTCTCCGAGCTGAACGACCCCATCGACCAGAAGGGCCGCTTTGAGAAGCAGGTCGCTGACCGTAAGGCCATCGACCCCGAGACCAAGGCTCAGGTGGATTACGACTACATCACCGCTCTGGAATACGGCCTGCCCCCCACGGGCGGCCTGGGCTTCGGCGTTGACCGATTGGTCATGCTCCTTACCGACTCCCCCTCCATCCGGGATGTCCTGCTGTTCCCGACGATGAAGCCGATTGACTGAAAAAACCGCTATATATAGTGTGTAGAAAGCAAAGTAAACACTATATACTGTGTTCACGGACTAACTCTAAGAGAATTATACCAAAAATTTACCACATCTGAAAGAGTGACAGAAAGCACATAAACACTACTGCTTTAATTGGCGGTAGTGTTTTTTCTTTACGCACATTGATAAAAATAAGTCTACCAGTGCATTGATGGTAGATTTATTTTTGTTTGTGTGCAATTCTTTTGTGGTAAAAAATAAGGACTTTATTCTGTGTTGTCACAAAATAAAATCCTCATTCTTTATTGTTCTTCTTTCTAAGCGTTTCAATCGTTATGAGCAAGAAACGTACATCCTCATCGTTTAACCCGGTTACATCTATCATCTTCTTATGGTCAATCCCTAAGAGATAATCGGTGGTAACGTGAAAAATATCTGCGAGTTGAATTAAGACATCTGGCGATGGTGTTCTTTCTTGAAGCTCATAATAAGAAACAACTGATTTAGTTATGTTCAATCTTCTTGCTAATTCTGTTTGAGTCATCCCAGCATCGGTTCTCAGTTGTCGTAGCCGTCCTCCAAAGTTGACCATATTAACACCTCCGTCCTAATATAGTTTACCCTATTGCTGTAAGTATTGGGTTGATGAGTGTATCAATATAGTTGACAACAAATAAATAGTATGCTAAAATATATTCACGATATGTTTTAGAACATCGGAGGTTGCATTATGGCTTTAATTCAATGTCCCGAATGTGGAAAGGAAATTTCTGACAAGTCGATAGCTTGTATTCATTGTGGGTTCCCTCTTGAAGCTACAAAGCCGAGAGAAAATGTAAATAGTATTGTCGCTTTGTTTGAAGCGTATGCCGCTAATAGTTCATCTGTTGGAGACGTCAGCAACATTTTTTCAAATGTGATGCAAGAGGTTTACAATATCAAGCAATCTCACAGTGAACAAGAAGCGGCTGACTTAATAGCAAAAAGTATTATTGACGGTCTGATTTTAATTCCCAACAAACTAAGCTGGATGAATGGTAAGCAGTATTGTGAGATAATCAATTACAACGCTCTATCTGCTGAAGGTATGGACTATTTCACTAATCAGCTTTATTCCGTTCTTTCCATTCAAAAGTTTTATGATGATGGTAGCGGCGGTTACGCTTATATAACTCCTTTCTTCTATGCTGCATATATGGTGTTGCAATATGGGTCTGAGAATAACAAAGCAAAGCTAATGACTATACTTAGACATTCTTATTGCGGTAGCAAACAATCTTGGTATGACCACATTGTTTCTATGTTCAGACAGCACGGAAGCGGTAACTCAATGCAACAAATAGCCGCCGTTCAAAGTAGTTTGCAAAGTATTAAGTGTCCTGTGTGTGGCTCTACCAGAGTTAGTAAAATCTCGACAGCAAATAGGCTTACTTCTGTATTTGCGTTTGGACTTGCATCTTCTAAAATCGGAAAACAATATGAATGTAAGAACTGTAAACATAAGTGGTAAAATATACCAACCGCATAATATGTAGCATAATATGAAAACTGGGAGTTGTTTTTGAAGCAACTCCCTTTTTCTCATTTTATTCAGACACAGAAGTAATCGGTTCACATTGGAAGGAATATTCCATTGTGCCGACATAATCACCGGCGGTCATCCATTTATCCATAATTTCAAGTTTGAAATACTGTGTAGTATTCTGTTCCACAATGTCATTGTTGGTGAATGATGCAATAGGTGTATCTGAGTAATAGTGATAGAGACCGTCAGGAGACATAAGTACACATTCAACAGAGTTGCCCGTTTCTGTATGGAAAAGCCGTATGCCATTTTCCTGAATGTTGGTACAGTAGACATTTACAGCATAACCGCTTTCTATGTTGCCGTTTTCAATGGTAACGCTTCCTTGTTCCCCGTTGCGAAGGTCGATAGTCGCCGGAATGATTATTGTGTAGCTGCTATAAATATGTCCGTAAACCTGAGATTCACCCGTACCGGCTGAATCATCCCAAAACTCAGTAGCAAAAGCCGTAGTTGAGAACGATGCAATCAGAACAAGAGCTGAAACTAAAGCGATAATCTTTTTCATAAATAAATTAAATCCTTTCTTTCTCATTGTGAATTGATTTCCAACTTGACTTCTCCACTGTTTAATTTCGCTTTCGAGTCAAGTGAATAGCAGTTATACAACAATCGGCAGTTTCCGTATAAACCTCTTTGCAGTTTTTGTGTCAAATTGATTTCGTTGATATGTTCTGAAGGTGCTAAGTAATCTGATTGGTATATTAAAGTACCATCTGACAAATACAACGATATGACAAAATAACAAGAGTTATTCTCAGGATTATAGAAATCAACAATTTGTTGAAGCTGCCCCGATTTGAAGTTAAGACCTGTCACTCCCGGAATAGATATTGACTTATCTTTGTATTCCGAATATGGCGTAAAATCAAGCGTGCTGGAGGTTTCCGTGGATTGCTCATTGTTTGGTGGTACGATACTATTACAAGAGCGTAAAATTATTATTATCGCTATTACCAGCAATACCGATAAAATAATGATTGGTAGCATCTTTTTCAATGTACCTCTCCCTTCCGTAAATTGTAGCTATATTCTAAACAAGAAAACGGAATAACGAAAGGCAAAGTTGGTGTGTTATTTTTTCTTCCAACGGTAAATGGTTTTATTGTCGCCGCTGAAGGTATCATCCTTTTGTGATATGACTTTATCTATTGTCGGCTTAGAATAATGTTTGAATTTCTCAATGAAATCTGGAACTTCCGTATGTACTTGACCGCATTCAAGGCACTGTAACCGCCTTAATCGTAGGACATACACTTTGCCGGTTGAGTCCTTAACCTTCCGCTGTCGGCTGTCTCTGACCCTCATAGGCGAATTACAAGACGGGCATTGTGGCTCGTCAAGATTTACTACTACATAGCCCCTTTTTTATTTTTCAGAACAGTGTATTTGGTTGCAAAAATCATTAGATTATCCTCCTTGAAATATGCTATCGGTGTATAAAACTACACCAACGCATATTTATTATAGCCGTTAATGTCGAATATGACAAGCTGTTGAGATTAGAGCATTAACTCTTTAGTGTTTTAATCTCTGCACCTTGTTGCAGAAGCCTATAAATAAATGAGTCATTTATCGCTTACTCACTAATGTCACCAAAGCAATAATTCTCCTGTTAGTGCGGTGGTATGTTCTACATCCTTTGTGGTAGAGGGTGTAGGGCGAATAAAAATCAAGCAGTGTAGCTTAATTGTTACACTGCTCTTTTTTATATACAAATTTAGAAATTACAATGAAAGGAGTTTTTTATTATGACTAAGAAGAAAGATACCGTTGTATCAGTCAATGGAAACGAGAAAAGTATTTTATCTGCATTAAAAGATATTACACGTTCGGATGCAGAAGCTTATTTCATTATCTGGAAATATGCGCCAGAACTATTACCCGATTATGAAACTATCAAAAATTATGCTGATTTGCAGAGGACATATAAGCAGTTTCAAGATAGAACAGAGCAAAGCTGTGAAAAAATGCTTTATAAGGAAGATGTTCAAGCTGGAATTCGTTATCTCTTAAAACGATTAGACGGTAAAAGAGATATTGAACTACTTAATAAATACTACGATATGGCATTAGGCGGCGATGTGCAAGCATTGAAAGCGTATATGGATTTTAAGAAGAATTTCTTCACCGATAATGAAACTGATGAACTCAAAGATATTCTTGCCGGAGCGGTTGTTGATATAGATGACGATGATGAAGATTTCAAAATGAATTTCTAAGGGGATGACTATATGACAAATAAAGAAAAATTGCTCCGAATTGTTTCTAATCCATTTTTGTGGATTGAAACTTTTGTGAAGATTGTGGATAAAGAAAAGCATTTAGTTCCTTTTAGATTTAACCCACAGCAAAAATACATCCTGAATCATAGGGATAAATACAATATTTGTTTGAAGTCAAGGCAGCTCGGGATTACCTCTGTTGCTTTGGCTTATTCTTTATACTTGGCAATCACGCAGCCAAACTCCACCTGTATGATTATGTCGTACTCAATGGACTCAGCTAATAACATCTTTGAAAAGTTGAAGCAGATGTACAATGATTTGCCGGATTGCGTGAAAATTGATACTATTGCAAATAACAGAAAAGAATTAAAGTTCGTAAACCATAGCCGTATTATTGTTTGCACCTGCGGCAGTAAAGATAACGCCAGAGGTGCGACACTTAACTTTGTGCATCTCTCTGAGGTTGCCTTTATGAATGAACATCTTGAAAAGCAGTTGACGGCTATTGAACAAGCACTAACCCCTGATGGTTGTATGATTTTAGAATCAACCGCCAATGGTCTGAACAAATTCTCTGAGTTATGGAATAAAGCTGTTTCCGGTGAAAGCGCTATGTGGAAACCGTTCTTTTTCTCTTGGGTAGACGATAAAAAGATGTTTGCGAAAGAGTACAAAGATTTCAAAAAGAGATACAAAATAATTAACGGAAATTATTTGACCGAAGATGAGCTTGATGAAACCGAAAAGGTATTAAAGAGAAAGGGCGCATCCCTTGAACAGCTAATGTGGAGAAGATTGAAAATCTCTAATAGTAGTGAAGAAAGGTTTTGTCAAGAATATCCTTCAAATCCGATTGAAGCATTTGTCTCAACCGGCTCTAATGTATTCTCAGCCGCCGTCATCCAGCAAAGATTGGTGGGTTTAGCTGATACGCCTATTTTGAAACTCCCTACCGATAGAGCGATTGACCCCATTTTGAAGAAATACAATAAGTATTTGACGATTTGGAAATTGCCCGTTAGGAACTCTCGATATTATCTTGGTGTTGATACCGGCGAAGGACTTGGTGGAAGCAACGACTATTCTGTTATTTCCGTTATTGATTCAGATGGATTTCAATGTGCTGAGTGGAGAAGCAACACGGTTAAGCCTTATGAATTTACAGAAATCGTTTATCAGATGGGTTTGTTATATAATAAAGGGTTACTTATTATTGAAAAAGCCTCCGCAGGTCACACAGTTATTGACCGTGTAAGAAACGATTACCATTATGAAAATATGTTTAAGTATAGAGCATATGACCAGAAAAGCGGTAAGGCAAGAAAACATCTTGGCTGGAACACCGATGGCAAAAGTAAGCCTATGATGATTGCAGATATGCAGGAATGGTTTGAGAGAGGAAACTGTTTAGTCAACTCCAAAGATTTGTTGCAGGAAATGAAATTGTTTCAGTTGGTTCAAAATAAGATGCAAGCCGTAAGCGGTCACGATGACACTGTTATGGCATTTGCAATGGCAATTCAAGGGTTAAAGTCAGGACAGTATTACTTCCCGATTGGGCGGTAAGACTGTCTTTTTTTGACCCCATTTTAAGAAAAATCAATAAATAAGTGAGGTATTATAATATTATGCTATTTGACAGATTAAACACTAACAAAGAACCGGGACTTAACTTTTTCAAAGAAGCTATCGGTTCTTCTGAACACACTTACAGACAAAGTAATGTAAATAAAATCCATAATCATTTGCTGAGAGAACACGATGTAAAAAGCAGAGAAAAGCAGTCTTATATGTTCAAAAATCATAAATATATTCCGGCAGCTATTATCCTTCAGGGAATTAAGACGGTAATCAATTTTCATACTTCGTATCTCGTTGGAAACCCTGTTACAATAACAGGAACACCTAAAGCGGTTGAGTTGATGAATAAGTATTATCGCAAAGGTATTTACTCTAAGACAGACTGGCAGGTGTTGACAGAGCTTATTACATATGGTGACGCATTTGAATATGTTTATATTGACGGAGTTGGGAAGAACAGAAAGATTCGCTCTAAAGTATTTAGGAATAGAGATTCCTACCCTATTTACGATGACCATTTCAACTACAAATATTTTGTAGAACACTGGAAGTCAAATTCTACTAAAGAAGAACACTATGTAATTTATTTTCCAACCCACATTGATGAGTATGTCAATAATCGTCTTGTAAGTTCCAAAGAGAATTTCACAGGCTTACCTATCCACTATACCACTATGGATAGAGGATATTATGACCAGTTTGGAGATTCTTTCGTTAATGACCTTATTCCCATCCAAGACAAGGTTGAACACCTTTTGAGCAAGTTGGATGATGCTATTACTACCTTATCATTAAACCCGGTTGGCGTTATCACCGGTGCAAAGATGACAGAAAAAGATATGGTTGACACTAATATTGCCGGTGCTATTCTTAATCTTGAAGAAGGAAACGATTTCAAGTATGCGAATGCTGAGATGGACTATAAGTGCATCAAGTATGAACTTGACCAGTTGTATCAGCAATTCAATCTTGTGGCTGCTATCCCTTCTTCCATCTTAGGTCAAAACAATATCGCTAATGTATCAGAAAACTCTATGTCAATGGTTTACCAACTTACTGAGAACAGAGGAAAGCAGAATATGAATGCTTTAATCGAAGGATTTAAGCAGCGTTGGGAATATATGCGGAAACTTATGATTTTGCTTTTTGACCCCATTTCTGACGAAGATTTCGACTCTCTAAATGTTGCGTTTAATATTAACAAACCAGTTGATACTAAAACAGATATGGAAAACATAAAGATGCAGTATGAAATGGGTGCAATCTCAAAGAGAACGGTTCTTGAACTATCTCCTTATACTACTGATTCCGCACTGGAATTACAGCGACTTGAAGCTGAAGGAATCCCGGTTATTAAAAATCCGGAAGTTACGGAATCAACCTCTAAATCAGAAATTGATGAGGAGGAAACCACAGAAGAATAAATTATGTGGTGTAATATCAGCCGTTCATTTACCGATAAGGTAAATGGGCGGTTGTACTATCCTTATAATACTATTCCTTTATTTAGGAGAATCTTATGAGGATAGTATATAAATTAAGAATAGTATAAATTATTAACCCCATACTATACTTCCTTGTATTACTGTTAGATTCTTATTGAAGTATAGTATAGGGTGTATTTGCCAATGGCTTTGTAAAAATTCGGAAGAACAGTTCATATTGAGTAAGCCATAGGCAATACAACTCAACTCCATTTTTATATTTTAGGGGTACTTTTTCCTAATAAATATATTTATTAGAAAATCCTACCCCTATACTGATAAATAAAGGTAAATCTAAATTATGTATTTTGTGCTGAACTAATACTCTTGTTTGAAATGTAGGGTAAACCTTGAATTATAGAGGGTTTGACTTGTGATAACCTGTAAGGGATGATGTTGAAAAGGACTAACCTTGAAATTTTCTTTTCCGTTGAGATGTCCGAAGAAAATAACCCCATTTTCAAGTGTTATCAAAACGAAATGAAATGCCAGATTTTCCAGTATTGGAGAATTAACCCCATTTTCGATTTCAGGGAGAACAAGTTCGATTGTAAGATTTTGAGATTATTGCAGCATTATTCCATTGTTGGTTTTTTGACTTTGAAAAATAACCCCTTTTTGAATTTTTCAAAAGAAGAATTGAAATATTAGATTTTTAACTCCATTTCTTTTTTTCTTTGAAAGTGAATTTGAATATAGAATTTGAACCCCATTTCTGTATTTTGAGAAATCTAATTGAAGTGTAGAAATTTATCCCCATTTTCTATTCTTAGAGATTTTGATTTGAATGTGAGATTTTGTGTAACCTAAATTCTGCTCAAAATTATCCTATACACAGTAAATTTCAGAACTTCTATCATCTATAACATGGCGCTATGCAAAGAAACATAGCGATTACAGAACAATTTACGATAGAAGTCCTTTAAAAATCTGTACACATAATTAACATATACTCGGCAGGAGAAACCGATTCTAAAAGTTTTACAATTTTCGATTTCTGTAGAAAACACTGAACAATTCGATTCAAAAAGTATTGTATAGGATAATTTCAGGAGAGTTTAGGGTGTAAGAGAAGTGCAGCATTATTCCATTGTTGGTTTTCCTAAGAGGTATGGTAAAAAATTATCCCCATTTTCAACAATGGGAATAAAAAAGCAAGCCACAAATAATGTGACTTGCGTATATGTGCGTATATATATTATTTTCGTTTGTTTCTTTGCCGGAGATACCGTTGACGTTCTTTCTGGCTGTTCATCTGTGACAGCGTTCTGATATGTTTGTCTAAGTCTTCTATTGGTGGTGCTGGAGGTGTAAATGATTTGATTAAAGCATAGATACCCCATACCAGCAGAATGACAACTACTGCAACGAGATACATTTCCATCACCTGTACTTTCTCATAATTTTGTCAATTCGCTTTTGGTTATTGTCAAAGACCCTTTTCGTCTTTTGTTGCTCTGATATATTTATATCATATTTCTGTGATGGCTTTTGTTGGTCTACCAGTGCAACAATTCTACATAATGCTCAGATACCTAACAATATTAAAACCGGCATATTCTTACCCCTTACTTACTTTAGAATAATTGCAGAGATTCAACAGCATCTATTTGTTCCTGTTTGCTGGAATTGATATAGTACCGTGTAGTAAGCTCTACACTGCTATGTCCGGCAAGAGAAGCAATAGTTTTAAGGTCAACATCTGGATTCTTAGCCATGGCGGTAAAGCATTGGTGTCTCAGCATATGCGGATATACATTCTTTCCGATTGCCTTTTCACCGAGCTTATTTACTATCTTATATACAGCACTTCTTGTCAATGCTCCACGCTGACCGATGAAAAGTTTGTCGGTTAGCGCATCGGCAGGGCGGCACTTTATATAAGAGGCTAATGCGTTTCTGGCATCTTTATTCAAAGGGACTTGACGGAACTTGCTGCCCTTGCCGTTGCGGATGGTTATTGTTCCTTTTCGTTCTGATATTTCAATATCGTGTATGGTAAGGCTGCATAGCTCTGATTCTCTTATTCCAGTATTTAGGAGTAAAACCACGATGGCAATATTCAGGCGGTTTTCGGTATTTATGGTGTGGCGCAGGAACTTATACAATTCGTTTTTCTCCAGCACTTCCACTTCTGGCTCTGTTGTGCCTTTCTTTTGCTGTACCTTAATAGGTTGCATATACCCGGCATTCGATAGGAAATCGCAAAATTTTTGAAGGGCGGTAAGTTTTGTTTTTATGCTATTGAGCGACTGCCTTTTTGATTCGGTTATATACTTCGTATATTGTGCAATATCCATTTCGGCTATCTTGCCGGAAAACTTTTCTCCAATGATTGCCTCCAGCCATTCAATGAATAATTCAACATTTCGTGAATATCCGGCGATGGTGTTTTCACTTTTCCCGGCTTTCCTCAGTTCATCGGCAAACTGTAAAACAAGTGCGTCCATATGGTATAAACCTCCTTATTAATCCGTTTCGGGATTGTTCCATCTTATTTTTAATTGAACTGGTAGTACACTATCACATATCATAAATATATTATCACATATTTTACAGTTTGTCAAGTGGGAACATAATATGAAATATGTTTCCGGTTTATATATTATTCCGGGTATTTCGGCAGCAATGGCAGGAAATAAGGCGTTAAAAACTGGCTACATATTTATAAAGAGCCTTGCAACACTGCAAGACTCTTTTATTATATCAATATTCTTTTCCATCGTTCCGGCTTCGGAATATAACATCATAGCCGAGTAAGTCCATTATTTCCGAAACTTCATCAAAGCGAATTGTTTTTCGTGCAAGTTTGTTTGTGACATTCTGTGCCGTTGTTGTTTCGGCTGGGTGTTTGGTGTTCAGTTCGTCAATTATATTCTTTAAGGTTGTACCTTCGGCGGTTATAACCGTTTTAATTCGTGTTCTTGTATCTGACATAATATAAAAACCCTTTCGGTGTTGTTCCATCTTAGTTTTATTATATATTGTTCCGGCGAACTTGTCAAGAACAATCATAACTATATAGATATATTGTATGTGCAAAAGAAATGGAAATATCTTAAAAGATATAAAAAATTGAAAAAGGGGTTGACAAACATATCTATATAGTGTAGAATATAACCATAGAGAAAGATACACCGCCCGGCAGCTACCAACTAACACGGGCGGAGGCAACCTCTCTTGAACAACAACACAAGGCGGCTACAATGTTATTATAACATAAGCCGCCGAAAAAAGAAAGGCGGTTTGTACAATGTTAAGGATTTACTTGACAAACTTAGGCAAGTACAACGAAGGTTTTCTAATTGGTGAATGGTTGGACTTGCCAGCAACGGAGGAAGAAATCGAAGAAGTCAAGCAGCGAATCGGAATCAATGCGATGTATGAAGAATGGTTTATTACTGACTATGAAACAGACATCGAAGGCGTGACAGTTGGAGAGTATGAAAGTATCAGCGAACTAAACGAACTTGCGGAAGTTCTGGAAGGTTTGTCTGGTGAAGAACTGGACAAACTGGAGGCGTTGTTAGAATACGGTTGTAAGCTGGTGGAAGCATTAGAACGGATTGACGATTGTTTAATCTGGTTTGACTGTGAAGATATGGAAGATGTAGCCCGTGAATACTGCGAATGTACCGGACTTTTAGACGGCATCCCGGAAAATATAGCAAATTATTTTGATTTTGCAGCATTTGGGCGTGACTTGTCCTTTGAAGGTACTTTCATCTTTTTAAGCACTGGAAATTGTGTTGAAATCTGCTAAACCCCAAAGAAAATTCAATAAACCCCCACAATATAATAATTAAAGGAGTAAAAGACAATGAAAAAGTATTATGCAAGATTTATCGAGGTAGAAAACGAAATCGCTATTTTTGCGACTGAGGCGGCAAGAAATAACTGGGTAAACTTCATGGATGAATTTTCTACCGCTGTTGGTGAAACCGCTGAAAATGCTACATTTCAAAGAATGGCATTGACCGAAGCAGAAGCGGAAGAAATCGCCGGGGATATGCTCAGAATGTCCGAAGTATATACAGAGGATGGAGCATTGAAGGGCGTTTACTGGTTGACGGTCTAAGCAACACAGCGAACACAAGACACAACTAAATAATTTGCAGTAAAGGGCGGCTATAATATAGCTGTCCTTTGCTTTTGTCTGGTGCGCCCGGTGAGCGCACATTCTATAGGGTGAAAGTCCCGAGGCCGCC
>JBJDYH010000380.1:0-5301 GCA_051867135.1 Faecousia sp.
TCTTCACGGTTGCATCGACCTTGACATTGATGTATTCCGCATTGGGAACAAAATCCGTTGTTTTCACGTCAACGGAGAACATCTTTAAGGACAGCTTATCCAGCCGTTCCAGGAAGGGAATCCGGATACCGGCCTTGCCAATCAATATTCTGGGCTTCCGGAAGCCGGAAATGATGTACGCCGTATCGGGAGGGGACTTCACATAGCCCACCGCAAGCAATGCTACGATGGCTGCCGCCACAATGCCCAGCCCAATCAAAAAATTCATATGCATCCTCCTTATCTTTTTTCCGCTGTTTCCTTATATGGTATTCTCGGATTCTGTCTTGCATTCCCCAGGGCCCGTATGTTCCTGCAGGAGAATGCCCAGCAAATCGGCCTGTTCTGGGTAGCTTGCCAGCTTTTCCATCAGCCGAATTGTCAGAATCCTTTCTCTTACGCACAAATGAAACCACTCCTTTCTGGAATTTCGGAACTTTCTGTTCCTTGTATAGCCATATTCTATCGAAGGGTCGATACAAAATACAGGACTGCTTCCGCAAATTAGATGGCGTAATTCTGTTCTTTCCGAGAATTAGGATTCCTTGCTCCGATATCGATTGTAAAGCGCGGGATCGATGGCTCCGGTTGCGATCATACGTTCCGACCAAAGCTGCAGCGTTTCCACCGCTATGGACATCTTCTCCAGTTCCTCCTGGATGTGGATAAAATCCCTGATCTCATCGCCTGTGATCTGCCCATCCGCAGTGATTTCAATTAACCGTTCCTTTTCCTTCTGCATGGTATTGAGAGAAGCCAGCATCTCCAATACGATCTGGGCCAGATCCTTGATTTTTATCTCCGGCACATATTCCCTGCCGATGGGGCACTGATTGGCACAGTAGAAGTTGCACAGGTTTGGCTGCTTGTACTTATCCGCCATCACCAGCACTTCATCCGGGTATGGCAAGCTCCGTTGGTTCTCTATTTTCTCGATCCGTTCCGGGGAAACTGTAACCAGCAGCTCGCTGGCTTCTTCTCGGGTGAGATTCAGATTTTCCCGTGTGACCTGATAGATGTTCTTATTCGCCCTTGTAGATTTCCGCGCCATAGGACAGTCCCTCTTACTCTCTTTTTGTTTCGAATATTACCGCCTTCAAATACACGGTAGGGTATTTTCGCCTTTATTCTATCACATCAAAGCATTCGGGACAAATACCTCGGCGCAATCTTCATGGTTTGTTTACAATCTTTCGAAATCCTCACTGGATCACCCATCAATGCCATGGGCCTATGGCATGGCACCTTTAACAGAGTCTTACTACCCCAAACTGGGATTTCTAGGGTGCGAAATATGGGTTGCAGTTGACAAAAAGAGTGGAAGGGGTTATGATTATTTAGGCTTTTTGGAATGGGGTGACGGGCTTTATGATGGATAGACTGTTCCAAATTCGAATAAGACCTGCTGCCGATGCCCATGGTGAGGAATGGGAAAGTACGGCATTGATTGCGCAGGCTGGGCCTGCGATTTTTGTTATATGGAGGGAAACGCCATGAAAGAACGGTTAAAAACCATCCTTGCCAATATGAAGAAATACAATGAAGGCTGCATGAGCCGGGATTGCTTTGGCTTTGAGCCGGAGGTGGTATATGATGCCATGGTGATCGCGCCCAGCTGGAAGCCTACCAAAATCATCCAGGACGAATCTTTTCGTGTGACACAGTTGACCCAGCACAGCTATTTTTCCGGCTACCTTGTGGAGAAAGACGGATGTAAGATCGCCTGGGCCCAGGTTGCCTCCGGCGCCTGCAATCTGCTGGATCACTGCATTATTTTCGGGGAACTGCAATTTCGGAAGCTGATCTTTGTGGGGGCTGTGGGCAGCCTGGTTCCGGAACTGGATGTGGGGGATTTCTGCACCCCCAGCTGCTGTGTGGCAGGTGTGTATGCCCACCAGTATCTGCGGGAAGATTTGAATGGGTTTTCCCCATTTCAAACCGTGACCCCTAACCGGGATTATGTGGGGCGTGTGGTTGCTCTGGCGCGGCAAAACGGCTTTTGCCTGAAAACGGCGAAGGTGTTCTGCACGGACTCCATTTCCTGTGAATACTCCCATCTGGATACCATTAAAGCCACAGGAGCCCAGCTCATCGAGATGGAAACCAGCACCTTCTACCAGCTGGCAGACTTGTTCGAGGTTCCAGCTGTTGCGCTGCTGGCGGTTTCCGACAACTCCGCAACCGGGATGCCGCTCCTTGGGCAAAACCGGGATCAGCATGGTCGATACAGCAACACCAGAAACAACATCGCCCCGGATATGATCCTGCGCATTGCCAAGGGGGAGGAAATGTGAGTATGAATATTCAACTGCTCTCAAAACAATATGCCGTTCGAGATCTATACCCAAAGGACGCGGCGATGATTTTTGAATTGTTAAAGCGTAATACGATTTTCTATCAGTACCATCCACCAATGGTGACAGTTGACAGCGTTTTGGAGGACATGGAAGTGCTTCCTCCCAACAAGGGCTACGAGGACAAGCATTATATTGGCTTCTTCCAGAATGATACCCTGGTTGCGGTTATGGATTTAATTGAGCATTATCCGCAACATGGAACTGCGCTTTTAGGATTCTTTGCAATGAATACCAGTTGGCAAGGTCAAGGCATTGGTACAGCGATTATTTCTGACAGCCTTGCTTATTTGGAACAACTGGTGTTCCGAAAAGTCTGTTTGGGTATCGACAAAGGAAATCCTCAAAGTAAAGCGTTTTGGTTGAAGAACGGATTCACTTTTACCGGAGAAGAATACGAAAGCGACGATTCTACTATTTTAGTGATGGAGAGAACCCTTTATTGATAAAATCTTGGGAAAGTGAATGGAAACTTTGCTTGATATGTTAATTACGGAGGACATAATGGATAAGAACAACCGAAAAAAGCTGTTGCTTTTTGACCTAGATGACACGCTATTGCGAAGCGACAAGACGATTTCAAAGCGGACACTGGAAGCACTTCGTAAATGCAGAGAAATGGGCATCTTGATTGGCATTTCCACTTCGCGGGCTGTACATAATTGCATGACCTTCTTGCCCGAATTAACGCCGGATCTTTTTATTGCCAGCGGTGGTGCTGTGATCCAGTACCACGGAGAATACATCTATACTGCTGAGTTTACCGTAGAGGAAACGCAACAAATGATCCATAAAGCAAGAGAAATCTGTGGTTCAGACTGCGAAATCACGATTGACACACTGGATGCCCATTACTGGAATTACAAGGTAGACCCGAAGGAAACGGATGCCACATGGGGCGATACAATCTATACGGATTTTTCTGATTACGCAGAGCAGGCATTAAAATTCTGCGTTGAAATCTTTGACGATTCTGTGGCAAAGAGATTGGCTGATTGTCTTTCGGATTGTGACTGTCTTAAATTCGCAGGAACAGAATGGTATAAATTCACAAAGAAAGAAGCTACAAAAGAAAATGCAATTTTGAAAGCCTGTGAAGTATGTGGCATTGCCTTAGAAGATGTGACCGCATTCGGTGATGATGCGCCGGACATCGGTATGCTGAAACTTTGCGGAACCGGTGTTGCCATGGGCAATGCAATCGACACGGTAAAAGAAGCTGCTGATGTTGTGATCGGCAGCAATGACGAGGATGGAATTGCAGAATATCTTGAGCAGAGGGATAAAGCATTATATTGAGGACGAAAGACAATGAACATACAAGCATTTTGGGATGCCGTTCTGCGGCAGGATAAGCAAATTGGTACAGCGATTTTATGAGGTATACGATTGTGGGAAATCCGAACAGAACCAACGTCTATTTCGTTCGGCACGCAGAGCCGAATTACCATAACCATAATGACCTAACCAGAGAGTTGAGCGAAAAGGGTTTGCGTGACCGAGAATTGGTAACGGCATTTCGGGCAGATAAGAAGGTTGACGTTGTACTATCCAGTCCGTATAAACGAGCCTTGGACACAGTAGGACACTTTGCGTCAAAAAACGGTTTTCCTGTAATGCCGATCTATGATTTCCGGGAACGCAAAGTGGACAGCGGCTGGATTGATGACTATGAAGCCTTTACACGCAGACAGTGGGAAGATTTTAACTATAAGCGGAAGGATGGGGAAACATTGGCTGAAGTGCAAAACAGAAATGTTTCCGCACTCCAGGATGTCCTAACGCGCCACACAGGGAAAACCATCGTGATTGGTTCTCATGGTACGGCTTTGAGTACCATTATTCATCATTATCAGCCGCGGTTTGGCCTGAGGGAATTTATACGAATCAAGTCCCTAATGCCGTGGATTGTTTACTTTCGGTTTTCAGGTACAAACTGTGAATGGATAGAGGAATTTGATTTGTTCTCCGGCACATCCCAAAGGTGGATATGAAAGCTGAGGTGTTCAAAATGCGACAATTATTTGAGATCGATACAAAAGACTATGACCCTGGCGGCAGGGCCTATGTTCGGCCATCTGTCCGGGGGATTATCCTCCGGGACGGCAAGGTTGCCATGGTTCACAGTCTCAAATACGACTACTACAAATTCCCCGGCGGTGGCATGGAGCCGGGGGAAAGTCAGATTGACACCCTGATCCGGGAGACCCTGGAGGAAAGCGGCCTTGTGGTGATTCCGGAGTCCATCCGGGAATTCGGCTGTGTCCACCGGGTGCAGAAAGACGACACCGATGAATATGCGTTCTTTGTCCAGGATAACTACTATTATCTGTGCCAGGCCCAGCCGGAGATCCGGCGGCAGGTTCTGGACGATTATGAAGCGGAGGAGCGGTTTACTCTGGAATTCGTAACCCCGGAGACCGCCATTTACGCAAACCGCTTCCTGCCCCACGGCCCCAAAGATCCCCTTATGCTGGAGCGAGAGGCGCGGGTGCTGGAAATGCTGGTGGCGGAAATGGCAAAGGGGGAGGGGTAGGCGCCCCACTGACTGATACTGCAAGTCCCTGTTTCTGTGAGTGGTGGAAACAGGGGCTTTGTCATCCAAAAATCTTGCTCTAGGGAACCTCTGAATAAATCGTCTGCGGCTGGGCAGCGGATCTTTTCCTCCACCCGCGCGGATCAAAAAATGGGAAATACATACAGTATTCCTCCATTTTTTGATCCTTCGGCTGAAGAAAAATCTCTCGCTGCCAGCTCTTGCCGATTTAATCAGAGCTTCCCTAAAACATTGTCAAAAAATTCTTGACAAAACTGCCGGAATCATGTATACTAACAAAGCACTCAGGAGTGCTATGGACGATTAGCTCAGCTGGCTAGAGCATCCGCTTGACGTGCGGAAGGTCATAGG
>JBJDYH010000381.1:0-3610 GCA_051867135.1 Faecousia sp.
GTCCTGATCCATCTCATACTTTTAGCCCACCCGTTCCAGGCGACCTCCCGTCATTTCATACACCACATCGCACGCCTGGGCAATGTCCGCCGCGCTATGGCTGGCCAGAATAATCGTTTTACCCTGGGCCTTTTGCTGCTGAAGCAGCCCGTGAATGTCCCGTACACCGTCCTTGTCCAACCCGTTGAAGGGCTCGTCCAGGATCAACGTGGTGGGGTTTTCCATGATGGCCTGGGCGATGCCCAGCCGCTGCCGCATTCCCAGCGAATATTTGCTCACAGGCTTTTTGTCGTTGGGGTCAAGGCCTACCAAACGAATGACTTCATCAATGCGAGCCTTGTCCGCCTTGCCTGAAATACCGGCGAGGATCGCTAAGTTGCGCCATGCGCTGTTATGGGGCAAAAACCCCGGTGTTTCGATGATGATGCCTGTGGACGGCGCGAAATCGCAATCCTTGCCGATGACTTTGCCATCCACCGTAACCGTGCCGTCCGTGGGCTTCGTGAAACCGCAGATGCAGCGCATCAGCGTTGTTTTGCCGCAGCCATTGGGGCCGATAAGACCATAGATTGTATGATCCTCAAAGGTAATGCTGACATCATGCAGAACAGTCTGCTTACCAAACTGCTTACTCAAATGGCTAATAGCAATCATGATGATTCCTCCAATTCTCTATTTCTGATCAAAGAAAGCAAAATCGGTATGCAGAGCAATTCGATAGAGAATGAAAATCAAGCCTGTATCCACGGCAAGATAACCTATCAACACTGCCGCAAAATGGCTTAATTCTCCTCCAACACATTTTGCAACAATCGCACCCAACGAGCTAAAATCAGTTGGCAGCCCTAGCCAGGAGGGAAGGCATTCTGTTAATAGCGTTGTTGGAGCAAGCAGAATCAATCCGTATAGTGAAGGAGCAAGCATCGGATGTCCCATCATGCTGCAAAGGAGAATAACCAATACCATCGTGTACCAGAAAAAGAACATGGGTACTGCGGATATTAGACAAGCAGACCAGGGTGTAAACTGACTGCGAATATAGGCAGGAATGAAAGAGTCTTCTTGCTCGTAGTATCCTGCTGCGATGAACTCATTATCGGTGAATGTATTACCCAGCGGGCTGTCTGGAAAAACGACCAGCATATAGGTCATGCAGAGCAGCAGAATTGTCAGCATGACCATGAGAGCACAATACAGACACTGCGACGTGATCCATTTGCGCCGGGTAGACCGAATCAGCATCATATGCTGAAATGGAATCCTGCGGGGAATTTCACTAACCATGACCAAAAAGAGGAGACTGCCCATGGTGTAGAAGCTGTTGTAGAGCTTGACAAACAGTTTTTCAGGAAGTGTCAGCTGCAGCTCAATGCCTGCAACCCAAAAACCACCTTGGTCAACCACGCCCTGCATGACGCAATATACCACCATACAAACGATCATGGACAGAACACGGGGCGAATTGACCCAAGCGTCAAGATTGGAAAGCGCCATTTGGGTAACGGCATGATCGTGTTTTATTTTAGCCATGAATAGCCCTCCATTTGACCCCGATCATGTAAATCAGAGTAAATACCAGTAACAGCAGCGCATCATAGGCCAATGATTGAATGACAATAGGAATTGTTAATGCGTCATTATACAGATCTGCCGCATAGGGAATACGGACGCCGGTCAAGAGGTACATCGTGCGCGAGTTGAGTACAAAGTACACGAAGGTCGGTAAAGAAACGGTCATCCATTTATCAGGAATCCATATAGAAACAGCCAAACCAAGCGTACTCCATACGCCACCTGTGATCGCCATTGCAAAGCCCACCCATAAGACAATTGGTAAACCATGTAAGCAGCTAAGCCAGGAATAATAGATGCACGCTTCTGAAAAGGGGATTTCATGTGATGCGTAAATTTCCGGCATGGAGGGGAGGGCTACAAGATGACATAATGCAGCATGCGCTAAAAAAGCGCTTCCAACGCATAGACCACTCACCATGAAATTCATTGTGAGCTGCTGCATGGCATACCGCATTGTATTGGATCGAATAAGCCGCAGTTTCCAAAATCCTGAGCGTATTTCATCGACCTGCGTTGATGCAAAAGCCGTACATACGCAAAACGGAAACAGCAGCGATACGCCGCCGAAGAAAATAGCCATCAACGACAGCTGTAGCGCGGACGGCTGGCCGATGACACCCCAATCTCTGCTTGCAACCCATTCAGGCATGGAAAATCCGAGAAACGAAAGAAACATGATCCCAAAGGCAATCCGGAATTCACTCGATGTGAAGGCATAATAGAATCTTTTCATAGCTACAGATCCCTGTTATCGCCATGTGATCAAGTTCGGAGCGTCATAAGCACGATTCTTGTTTGACTTCCAGGGGTCAATGAGTTCGCCGGTCTGAGCATTGATATATACATTCGCGTATTCAGAGGGTGTGTCGGTCAGGATCGTCATGGCAGTACGGTAACCAGCCGTTGCATTTGCAAACAGCTCACCCTCAATGACCCATGTGGGCATCAGCTTATAGACATTCGTTTGGTCGAGCCAAACCACATAACCGAGCCGCAGAGAATCAACCGTTCGAAGCTGCCCTGCGTTGATGAGTTGTTCGGCAGTCTGAATCACAGCATCCAAACTACAGAAGGGCACATCCTCTGCGATTAAGTCCGTAACGGAAATCAGCCTGAGCTGCAGACTTCTGTATAGTTCTTCCCTGCCAATGTCACGCATACCTTGCGTAATGCAAATACCACCCAGAATTCCCTTGTTTTCATCCCTCATGCCAGCGCCTTTGTAGTCAGCAAATCCTTGATAGCCATAGCCCAGGACGGGTATGCCATCAATCGTCTGATCAAAATAGGTATATAAACAACCTTGAAAATCAGGGTCATCACGAACCCTTTCATAATCATTGATTGCTTTGTTTTTCTGATACTTTCCGGGCTCAATATGGGCATGAAGCCAGTGGGGGGTCAACTCAACAGCTTGATCTGAAAAGAATGTCTGAACGCACTCTGCCATAAAGGTTCCGGCATCGCGCATCGTGGATGGATTGTTCACGCTGTAGGCCGTATCCATGTCAAAGTGACCGTATCGGAGCACCAACGCACGCGGTTCTCCAAAGGTTTCCAGCATGGTACCGTTTTTACGCGCTGCTGTTCGCCATTGCTGTTGAATCGAACGATTGGGCCAGTCATAGCGGAAGAAACCAGGGTTGTTGATTGTTGCCGCTTCGCCATACTCTGCCAAATCATTTTTTGATGTCGGCACGCCATTCACTGGCTGCATGTCTTCTGCATAGTAGCAAGGAAAAGCGGATACAGCAGGGACGATGACGTCAATATCGACCGCAACGGTCTCACCCCGCGCTGTATCGTATGACTGATGCCAGCCCGATTGAGCCTGATGATAGATATCAGAAATTGAAAGCGTGGGTTGATCGGCAAATGCCTGAGAAGAAATCAGCACGACCGCAAGGCAGCACATAGCAAGTATCAGCTTTTTCATTGCTCTTCTCCTTTACTCTGAAAGTCCTTCCGCAAAGCTTCGGCCTCGGCCTCAAAGCACCGGGACTTGCATCACTTGGTCGGAAATGCAACCGGCATC
>JBJDYH010000381.1:3710-5292 GCA_051867135.1 Faecousia sp.
AGCACCGGGACTTGCATCACTTGGTCGGAAATGCAACCGGCATCATGCCGGTTTACTCTATAAGTCCTTCTGCAAAGCCCCGGACTCGGCCTCAAAGCACCGGGACTTGCATCACTTGGTCGGAAATGCAACCGGCATCATGCCGGTTTATTATTGAATGCTAAGGATGAACGTCTTCAGATCATCCACCGTTATGGGGCCTGTTGCACACGCGTATGAGTTGGCTGTCGTCCATACCGCAACCGGGTCATCCGTGTTCGTTGTAAGGTAAATGTCCAGGCCATTCTGCAGCTGTACCCGTTTGCCAGCACCATCCTGATAGAAGTCTACAGAAATATTGGAGACGTCATCTGCCTGGAGGTAGTCATAGGTCAGGAGGTGCTTATGCTCCGGGTGCTCATACGCAACGCTGATCTGCTGACTTTCCCCGTCAATTACAGCGTAATATGAATTCAGCCGCCATCCTTCTGGAATCCATGTGGGCATTTGAGGTACGTAGCCGAGAAAGTCGCATAACTCTTGAAAACTGGTCGTTTCGCACTCTCTCCATGCTTCATCACCATCGGCAGCAGCCTGATTTCCTGTTTGAATTTCCACTTTCTGCCCCAACAGGTTGTACACCTGCTCGTCAGGCGACTGTGTTGCTCGGAACCATTGCTTTGAAAAGGATACACCGGCGAATATGATCAGAAAGCAAGCTGCCGCGGTCGCCATACGATAAGCAAGCCGCCTCTGCTGCGCCTTCTGATCCTTATGGATTGCTTCAACCAGCTTTGATCGAATACGTTCAGCGTGATCCGACACCTTCGCCAGCTTATCCTGGTCGGCAGATGCCATGAGCTCGCTGCAAGCTGTCAGCCATGCATCATTCATTTCCTTCGCAGGCTTTGCTGCTTCCGTTTCGATAGCCTGAAGCATCAGCGCGGATAGTTGGTCTCCTGTCAATTCCCCCTCGTTATACTGTCGCCTGAGATCAGCAAGCTGCTGTTTCATTTTCTCAGTTAAACTACTCATCCGAAATCTCCCTTCACAATATAAAGTAAATTGAAACGCCAAAAAGATAGCCTACTTGGAAGGATTTTTTAGATTATGGGCTTTTCTTTTTATTTGCCGTAAGGACGCCTTTACGCTGACGAGGCTTCTATGGCAGTGGTGCGCCACCTCCTGAAGCGTAAAGCCCTGCACATAGTGCTCTCGATACACCTGCCTTTCTGTTTCCGTCAGTGCGGTGTATAGTTCATCAATCTGATCACGAGCATCGAGCTGCAATATTTTTCCTTCCTCCCATGATTCTTCCAGCTTGATCTGTGGCACATGAGGATCATCCATGGAAAAGGCGTGATGTTTTTCGCGGTTCCTCACTTGCTTCACTCGTGGCCTTAACCTATTCAAGCAGGTTATAATCAGCCAGCCTTGTACATTTGGATGACTCCGCAAGTGATCATAAGATGAATACGCTTGAACAAACGTGTCCAGGATGCTCTCATCAACAATGTCAGCAAAGAGCCTATCATAATCGACATACCGCCAACAAAGGGTTCTGAGCATGGGATAATACTGGTTGAAAAGTTCTGTTACAAAA
>JBJDYH010000382.1:0-5270 GCA_051867135.1 Faecousia sp.
GAGATGGAGAACTACACCCGGGTGCTGTACTCCATGCTCTTTGAGCTGAGCCGCAGCTACCAGAGCAAGCGCAATACAAAGACCTCCGCCCTTTACGAGCAGATTACCCAAGCGATCGAGAAAACTCCCAAGCTGTTCCCCCAGGCTCCTATGGTGGCTTGTCAGGGCGTGGAGGGGGCATACTCTCAGATCGCCTGTGAGAAAATGTTCAAAAATCCTTTTATCATGTACTTCAAGAATTTCGAGGGCGTATTCAATGCCATCGATCAGGGGCTTTCCCAGTACGGCATTCTGCCCATTGAAAACTCTACTGCCGGCTCTGTAAAAAAGGTGTACGATTTGATGATTCAGCACAATTTCTCCATCGTGCGCACCTTCCGTCTGAAGGTTGACCACAACCTTCTTGCCAAAAAGGGCACAAAGCTTTCTGACATTCGGGAAATCTACTCCCACGAGCAGGCGATCAACCAATGCGCCGATTTCCTTGCCGGGCTGAAAAATGTGAAAATCATTCCCGTAGAGAATACCGCCGTAGCCGCTAAGATGGTAGCAGACTCTAACCGCACCGATGTGGCCGCCCTTTCCAGCCGCGCTTGTGCCGACCTGTACGATCTGGATTGTTTGGCCGCTTCCATTCAGGATAAGGGCAACAACCGCACCCGGTTTATCTGTATCAGCAAAAATCTGGAAATCTACCCCGGCTCCGACAAAACCAGCATTATGATGGTTCTGAACCACAAGCCCGGTGCGCTGTATAAGGTGCTGGCTCGGCTGTATGTGCTGGGTATCAATGTGATTAAGCTGGAGTCACGGCCCATTCCCGACCGTGACTTTGAATTCATGTTCTATTTTGATTTGGAGACCTCTATCTATTCTGAGGAGTTCGTGCAGCTTATGTGTGAACTGGATGAGCTTTGTGAGGAGTTTAAGTATCTCGGCAGCTACAGCGAGGTAGTGTGATGGTATGCGGATTGTTGGGCGGAAAGCTGGGTCACAGTTATTCCCCCCAGATTCACGGTCAGCTTGGAGATTATGAATACCGCCTCTTTGAAAAGAAGCCTGAAGAACTGGCAGACTTTTTAAGGCATGGGGATTTTTCCGGGCTGAATGTGACCATTCCCTACAAAAAAGATGTCATCCCCTATTGCGATATCCTCTCCCCTGTTGCGGCTCGTTTGGGGGCTGTGAATACCATCGTGAAAACGCCGGAGGGAAAGCTCATCGGCCACAACACCGATTATTTTGGCTTTGCCAGCATGGTAAAGCGAAGCGGTCTTTGCCCCAAGGGGAAAAAGGTGCTGGTGCTGGGCAGCGGAGGCGCTTCCAATACGGTTTGCGCTGTGATGGAGGAGCTGGGAGCGCAGGTAATTGTCATTTCCCGCTCCGGGGAGAATCACTACGGGAATCTGCATCTGCATAAGGATGCCGCAATCATCGTAAATACCACCCCGGTGGGAATGTATCCCAATGTGGAGGATTCTCCCCTGTCTCTGGATGGCTTCCCCGCGCTGGAAGGGGTGCTGGATGTTATCTACAACCCCGCAAAAACCAAGCTGCTGCTGGAAGCGGAAAGCAGAGGTCTGAAAGCAGAAAACGGCCTTTGGATGCTGGTTGCCCAGGCGAAGGAAAGCAGCGAATGGTTTACCGGGAAGAAGCTGCCCGACAGTATCATCGCGGATATTCACCGGAAGCTTCGCCGCCAGATGGAGAATATCATTCTCATCGGTATGCCCGGCTGCGGTAAAACAACTATCGGCAGACTATTGGCCGAAAAATTGGGAAAAACCTTTGTAGATGCCGATGCTGAGATCGTCAAGGCGGCGCTCTGCGATATTCCCACCATTTTTGCCACAGAAGGAGAAGACGGTTTCCGCCGCCGGGAAACGGCGGCGCTGGAGGAAATCTGCAAGCGCTCCGGCTCGGTAATCTCCACCGGGGGCGGCTGCGTAACCCGTGAGGAAAACTATCCCCTGCTTCACCGAAACGGCGTGATAATTTGGGTGAAACGCGATATAGAGAGCCTTCCCACCCATGGGCGGCCTTTATCCGAAAGTAACCGTCTGGCAGATATGTATGCCAAAAGAAAGCCCATGTACGAAGCCTTTTCGGATGGGGCAATAGAAAATAACAGCAAAGTACAAAATGCAGTTAATAGTTGTTTAGAAATTTTGGAGGAATTATCATGAAAATTTTAGTTTTGAACGGCCCGAATATCAATATGCTGGGTATTCGAGAGCCGGAGTATTACGGAAAGCAGAGCTTTGATGACCTGCTTCAGCTTTTGGCTGTTACCGCTCAGGCAGAGGACATTGAAATTGACCAATACCAGAGCAACCATGAGGGCTGTCTGGTAGATAAAATTCAGGAAGCCTATGGCGTATATGACGGCATTGTGATCAACCCTGCCGCCTATACCCATACCTCCATTGCCATTATGGATGCTTTGAAGGCGGTTTCCATTCCCGCTGTAGAGGTGCATATTTCCAATGTGGATTCCAGAGAGGTTTTCCGTCAGATTTCCTACGCCGGTATGGCCTGCAAGCATGTCATCAAGGGCGAAGGTATCGAGGGCTACCGCAGGGCAATTCTTTGGTTAAAAGAGTATTTATCTAACTAAAAAAATCCCCCAAGGCGTTGACTTCCGCCTTGGGGGATTTATCATGGTTGCAGCTTGCCCGTGAACCGAACGGGATCATCACGCCTCAGGCGTTCTTTAGCAACTGGCTCCGCCCACCACATTCAGGCCAAGAATTTCCGTCTTGCGCTCCAGCAACTGATTGCTCATAAGCTGGGCTTCCACATTTTCAAAGCCGATGCGGGCGATGGTATCAGAGAAGCGCTCGCCGGATATGCCTTGATCCCGGAACAGCAGAATTGCCTTCTCCACAACCTGCATGACCTCTTCCTTGTCGGTGAATACCTTGCTGAGCATCTGTCCGTGAGCTACCTTCTTGCCCCAGCGGCCGCCCACATAGATTTTCCAACCATATGTACCCTCGTCATTGCAATGGAAGGGGCATTTGCCCACGCAACGGCCACAGTTGTTGCAAACATTTGGGTCAATGACCAGACGACCGTCCACCAGCTTTGCAGCGTGGACTGGGCAAGAAATTTCAATCTGGCATTTCTTACATCCCTTGCACTTGCTTTCGTTGTATCCGGGCACCCGGGCACCCACAATGCCCAAATCATTCAAATCGGGCTTGACGCAGTTGTTGGGGCAGCCGCCCACAGCAATCTTGAACTTGTGAGGAAGCGACACATTTCCATAGCCTTTGAAAAAACGGTCATGAATCTCGTTGCTCAGAGCGTATGTATCATACAGGCCATACTGGCAGGTCGTACCTTTGCAGGAGACAACCGGGCGCACCTTGCTGCCGGTGCCGCCGGTTTCCAAACCCGCTTTTCCGACACAGGCACGAAACGCGTCAATGTCGTTATAGTCGATGCCGGAGACTTCCACAGTCAGACGGGTGGTAAACATCATGTGCCCATCGCCGTACAGTCTGGCGGCATCGGCAATCGCCTGAGCCTCCTCGTTGGTGATGCGGCCATTGCGGGTGATGATGCGGCCGTTAAACTTGTTCGTTCCCTTATGGTTGAGGAAGCCCATGGCCTTGACACGCTTGATGTCCTCAGGCCGGAGGGTACAGCCCTCAGAGGCCATCGGCACGGTGCGCCCATCCAGCTTGTCGATGTATTCCTCCAGAGCTTCGGCGGCGAGTTCCACCGCGGCACGGCAGCGGCTGGACTCGGTCTTGTACCGGGCTGCCAGAGTGGCGCAGTCGGTAGCGCCACAGGCCATTTTCCGCTCAAAAACTTCCACGAATTTTGCGCACAGCTCCTTCAAATCGGAGCGCTGCGCGTACTTTCTACTGAGCACACCAATTGCGCCGGTCAAGCTTCCACAGGTACTGCCGCAGCCCATGCCGGTGCGAAATCCGGCAAACAGCCCCGTTTCCCCTTCTGTTAAGCCAAGATGATAAGTTTCATTGGCAGCCAGCAGAATGGCTTCCGCACACCCCTTGTCAAGTGTATAGTAATAATAACCCGCTCTTTCTTTCATTGACATAATTTGCTCCTCCTCTTGTTATTTACACGAAAAATTTAAGCATATTGTAGATGCTGATCATCATAATTAGCACCATGGCTGCTTCTAGCCAAACTGTCGCCTGACGGTCATTGATTCTGCTGTGAATTCGCCGCCCCACTTCGCTGGCTGCCACCGCTACAACCATCATCCCTGCAAGAAGGAAGAAATCCACTTGCGGCGAACCGGAGGTGAGAACCGTTTGTAATGTACTTGCCAACTGGCTGAACAGCACAATCAGCAGGCTGTTCTGGGTAGCTTTCTTGGTGGGCATGGAGAAGAAATAGCAAAGCGCCGCCACATTGAAGGGGCCGCCTCCAATTCCCAAAAACGCGCCCAGAAGTCCAAGGAAAAGCCCTATCAAAACCGCAGCCACGGGGGATTGGATATGCTTGGGCGGAAGCTTGCCCTTTTGCATCGTATACACCATAGTGGCGAGAGTCGCCAAAAACAGCAGGCAAGCCTGCACGCCGCCTGCCATGTTGCGGTCTGCAAACTGCGCGGCAATCAGGTTGAAAAGCTGCTTTCCTGCCAAACCGCCCAAAGCCGCGCCAACTGCTAAATAAGGGGTACAATGAAGCTCCAGAACAGATTCTTTTTTAAGGACAGTCTTGCATACATTCCAGCAGGACATTGCAATGACCGTACACCCGGACAAAAAGGTGACGGAAGCAACCGGCATGACACCGGTAGCATCCAGCACAGGTTTAATAATAATGCCTCCGCCCATGCCACAGACCGTGCCGAGAATACAGGCTGCGAAAGCAACCAAGAAACAAATGAAATATACCATAATACCCCCCAAGCGACTTTCATTGAATTCCATGGTATTGCCGTAAAGAAGGTCAGTTCTTCCGGCTTCCCATCCAGATAGACGGCAAAATCATCCGCTGCGGTATTTGTCATATTTATAATTATTGTACATCCCCTTCCCCAATGTGTCAACAGTATTATCGACATATGCCAGAAATTGGCATCATTTATTCCGTGCATATTGAAATAGTCCCCAAGGTGCAAAAAACACCTTGGGGATGATTTTATGTTTTGGATTTGCGAAAGCTGAGAGCCGGAGTGCCGGGATTTGTTATACTAATTCTTAATTAAAAGATTTCATCAGCAGCGTAGGGATATTGGTGCAAGACAAGGCAGAGGAGCGCCGCCATACTGTATGTATGGCAAG
>JBJDYH010000383.1:0-5262 GCA_051867135.1 Faecousia sp.
GAAGGTCGATTTCCGATCCTGCGGCACTTCGATCTCCATGCCGCCATAGCTCGTCATGATCCGCTTGCTCTTATACCCATTCCGGGCATCATCGCTGTCGGAGCGCTCGGACTTCTCATAGCCCAGGTGCTCATTCATCTCTGCTTCCAGCATTTCCTTGATCGTTCCGCCCAGAAGATCCTTCAGCGCTTCCTGGATGTCGGCGGCGCTTTCGATGTTGTATTCCTGCAGCAGCCCCTGGATGATGTTCCGCTTTCCCTCCGTCATGGGCCCCGGCTTGTAGTACTCTTTCTTCTTGTTCGCCATACTCTATGCCTCCTATGCTTTTTTATCTTATCACAGAAGGCCTCGGTTTTCACCTTTTTACAGACTTTTTTTCACAGGCCCGCTTGTCCGTCACATCCGAGATGAAGCCCTCTGACGCTTCAAAGCCGTAGATTTCCATGAGCGTATCAGAAATCTGCCGGGTGGTCATTCCTTTGGCATACATCGAGATGATCTTCTGATCGATTTCACTGATGTCCTTCTGGCGTTTCCTCACCACCTTCGGCTCAAAGGTCGATTTCCGATCCTGCGGCACTTCGATCTCCATGCCGCCATAGCTCGTCATGATCCGCTTGCTCTTATACCCATTCCGGGCATCATCGCTGTCGGAGCGCTCGGACTTCTCATAGCCCAGGTGCTCATTCATCTCTGCTTCCAGCATTTCCTTGATCGTTCCGCCCAGAAGATCCTTCAGCGCTTCCTGGATGTCGGCGGCGCTTTCGATGTTGTATTCCTGCAGCAGCCCCTGGATGATGTTCCGCTTCCCTTCCGTCATGGGCCCAGGCTTGTAGTACTCTTTCTTCTTGTTCGCCATTCTCTATGCCTCCTATGCTTTTTATCTTATCACAGAAGGCCTCGGGTTTCACCTTTTTACAGACTTTCTTTCACAGGCCCGAGTTTCTAAACACCTGATACTTGGTAGCTTAGAAAGGTTTTTGTTCGGGCTTTGCCTTTCTGACATAATAGTCTAACAAAAGCTTGTGATAGCCAAGTTCGACAGAAAATAACTCAAGAAGTTCATTCCAAAAATCATACTTGCTCTTCAAAAAGAAGCCCGGCTTGTTACAATGTACAACAAGTGCACCTAACATAATGTTTTCATGTGACAGAACAGGAAGAATCAGAGACGAGCAGATTCTCTTTTTTTGCTCACTATAAGTCTCTTTGTAGTTTTTGTCTTTGCTCGTATCTTCAATGATTACTAGCTGTGGACGTTTGGCTTTGTAGAGCTTTGCCGCTTCGGTTCCATTTAATATCGTTGGATTATATTGCCGATGAATCATCGATGTTGGTGTGCGATTCTCTTTGTTAGCAGAACAAGGGATTGTTATATTGTTATCTATATATGATTTGGTTATAAATGTCGACTCAAATTTGACGGTATCGATCAATTCGCCAGTTTCAGAATATGCGCTACAGAAAAAGTCATAGCAGCATTGCACAACAAGTTGCATGTTACGCAATGCTTCATTAATGAAAAACTTTTCCTCGCTTTCACCATGAGATGCCTCTTGAAATGAAGCTTGTCGATTTGCACCAAGTTTACGCACATGAAGAAATGCATGTCTCATGTATTTATCATTATAGCTATCTGGCCAAATACGTCTCTTTATGCATCCGGCTACACAAACAATAGCATACGTGCAAACAATGGTAAATATAACGACAAATGTCCCCATAATACCTTTATGGAGGCTCTGCGTCTCAGAAGAAAAAGCTTGAGTATACCAATCATAGAACCAAGAGGTACCAAATGATAACAAAATAGAGACTACTGCGGCAGTAGTTGAAGAGATTTGATCTCGCCGATCTCGACAGAATTTCTGTATGTACTTCATTATCGCTCTTCCCATTAGATTAACCTCCAATACTGTTTCTTAGAAAGTCTTGTACATCGCTCTGATGCAGCACGTCGGAAACCTTTGATAGCTTATTTGCCTTCCGAACCAAAACATTTGGAAGACTCTCAAAGCCGCGGATAAAGAAACTGCTTTCTAGATCATCAGTTTCTATTAAGACAATTGGTATACCTTGAGCTATTGCTAATCCGATCTCGAAATGGACGCCTATGCTACTGCCGGGGATTGCACATAAAGCCGTGGCATTCTGTACAGCATCAACGATCTGGGGCGTAATATGTTCAGATGGGAACATTGTCTTTCCCCAATTGTTTATATCCCGGTGTGGTAAGTGCACTGGTAACGCCGTAATCTCTTCAAGAGTCTTTTCTATTTTGCGCAAAGTAAGTTGATAAGACTTATTCAGTTCACCATACGGGAGTTCAAGGTTAAGCGATTCAATCAGCGGTCCCAACGTTTTTGTCATAGAGTGTTTGTCTTTTTTATGTGGAGCAAATTGGGTGAAAGGAGCAGCTAGGTATATGTACTTCCTCTTTTTTTCGCGCCGATAAAGATGTGACAAGTTCCTTCTGTTAGTAATCTCAAAGTTGTAGAAAGAAAGTCCAGCTACATCCTGTGGAGAGCGTACTGCTTCCTCGAAGAAAGATAACTGTTGACAATGAGGTTGGTTTTTGTATCTAGTGTTTAGTTGCTCGATGATGAATTCTACATCTGATTTGTTTCGTAGGTCATATGTGTTTGTATCGATTTCAAGGCGTGGGACAGTTAATTCATATTCTAATTCAGAATAATATCGGGCAAGCATTTCAACGTGATTAGGGGGATATGCTTTTTCAAAGCTTCTTTGTGGACGTTTTGCAATGCGTTCAGCAGAGTGAATTGCTGAGCAGTTACAAACAATGTACAAATCTGGTGACGGAATAGCGTTTATAATAAAGTTCGCTGTATGCTCATAGAGTTTTACAATGCTATCATCTATTGATCTGTTCTCAATCCAAAGTCTTGCAAATACATTTATATCTTCCAAAAGACTACGATCGACAACAATATCCCGTCCGTTGGAAATATGCTCCTGTATTTCAATGCCCTTACTAATCAAGAAAGATACTTGTGCGGGGAAGAAGAATCCTTCTATGTCGTTGAAGAAGGCATCAATAAAGTCGAATTCCAGTCGTCGCGATGGCACATAATGAAAACCGTAATTGCTTGCGATGTATTTAGCTAATGTCGATTTTCCACTGCCAACATTACCAGCAACCGCAATAATCATGGGTATATTCATCTCCTTTGCCAGATTGAGAAGATAACTATATAAATTATACAGTAGTCTGAGAGGCGTGTCAAATATCTGTTTGATGCATTACGGTGTCAACAAATGAACGAAATGTCTATTATGGGTAGGGGTGAAATAAGCTACCATGAGGATACAGATAGAATTGATGAGAAATAGTGATTTCTACCTCTCTATTCATGTGCTATAATCAGAAATGTTGAAAATAGATTATTGCCACGCAACAAACCGCCCTCCTCCTGTATCTAATAGGTGGAACGTTCCCAAAGAGGTGATGAAGATTGACCAAAGAAAGGTTTGTGGAGCAGATAGAGCAGCTTCAAGGAAGGCTGTATCGTGTCGCCCTGTGCATGTTGAAAAACGATGCAGATGTGCAGGATGCCCTGCAGGAAACCGTGCTGAAAGCATGGGAAAAGCGGCACACGCTGCGCAATGAAGCATATTTCGGTACATGGGTCACACGAATTACGATCAACACCTGCAAGCAGATGTACCGCCAGAACCAGCGGATCGTCCTGATGGAAGAATTGCCTGAAACACCGGCAACCTCCGATGGCATTACGCTGAAAATGCTGATTGAATGCCTGCCGGACAAGCTGCAGCTTCCCTTTGTGCTGTACTATTCCGAAGGCATGGATACAGCTGAGGTTGCAAACGCGCTGTACCTGACCGCTACTGCGGTACGCAGTCGGATTCACCGGGCCAAAATAATTTTGCGAAAGGAGCTGGTCGATCATGACGAACAAGCAATGGCATCCCGATGATCTGCAAAAGGTCTTTCCTGCGATCCCGGCAAGCTGTTCCCGTGTTCTGATGGATACCGCTGGCTCTCTCAAGGAGGAAAGCGAAATGAAGAGGGGCTATTCCCCGCGTCCTACTACGCGATTAGCATTGGTTCTGGCGTTGGCCATCATCTGCATGATGGGCGTTGCGCTGGCTGCATTCTATCCTCAGATTACGGAAGCATTCGGACGCCACTATGGTGAGGATACACAGGCGTGGCTGGAACAGGGCGACATTGCCCTGCCTGCAGATTCTGTTCAGGTGGAGGGCGTTACCTTTACGCTGGAGGAAGTAGCATTCCCCAGCGATACAGCACTGTTGAAAGCGCTCTACGTGCTCTGCTCAGATAAGCACGAACACTGTCCTGACCAATATTAAGAGTGCGCGCGATTGCCTTGTCATCCTTGTCATCCACATATTTCATTTGCAGTAAGGTTCGTTCCCTTAAATGAAGCATGGAAACACTCTTGCGAAGGATCTCGATCTCAACTGTTTGCAGAATCCGATCATCGACAGCACCATCCGCAGGTATCTGATTGATCAGCTCCTCATCATCAGGTATAAATACGTACTTCCCTTGACGATCTCGCTTGCGGACATAGTCGATGGAATTGTTTCTAACAATAGAGGCGATATACGAACGCATTCTGCTACAATTTATTCTTCTCAGTGTATCAATCCCTTCAATCATTTCTGTAATCGCAGAAGCAACCATATCATCCGCGATATGAGAATCACGAACAATATCAATAGCGACAGCATACATCAGCTTCCTATACTTGAGGTATATTTGCGTGATGAATGCGCGATCATCATCGTTTTCAATGGCTAATATCATCAAAGGAAGTGTGATCATAGCCTCCTATCCTCCTATTCACATCGTGTGTAACCTATATTATCTTGCACTGCCTCTTCTGCGATTTCACGCATATGAAGCTGATAACCGAAAAAGCGATAGGCATACTTGGTAAGCACGTCGGCGCTTTGTAAAGCTAAATCGCGCAAGAAATTCGCTTGTGCTTCGGACATAACCTTCTTCATAAGTACAATACGCTCCCTTACGTGTGTTTGTCAAGTGAAAAGTGACGCAAAAGGTCACCCAAAAAGTTAGCAGCGTCAACGCCGGGTAAGAAGTAGGAAGTGGATTGCAGGCAAGCATGGCCTGTCCATGCATTTTCACTGCGGACTCAATGTGTCTAACGATCCTCAGATTCAGTTTGCACTCCGGGGTAACCGTCAAATCCTCCCGCACCTACCCCACATCATCCGTTCCCCTGACAATAT
>JBJDYH010000384.1:0-22942 GCA_051867135.1 Faecousia sp.
TGGGCTGTTAAGCGTCAGCGTGATGCAGAAGCAGCTGCGGCAGCAGCAGAAGGTTCCGACGAATAACACTGTAGCATAATCACCCGGCACCATGTGGAGAAATCCGCATGGTGCTTCTTTAAGAAGATGCACAAAATCGTGCGCCTTTTTAATGGGGCATCAGAAAATGATCTGTACCCCTTGACCTACGCCAATGAGCTGAGTATAATGAAAACTGTAAATGAAACATTTGTTTCAGATACAAGGAAGGAGGCCGGAACCATGCGTTATAAAAACGCAGAGCTTTTCCCTATGATCGAAAACTTCATCAACCAGTATCGGGAGAAATATGATACATCGCCTTCTGTACAGGAGATTGCGGATCATATTGAAGTGTCGAAAGCCACTGCTTCCCGTTACCTCTCGTATATGAGAGAGAATGACATGCTGGACTATGATGGCCATCGAAGCATCGCAACCAAAGAAACGAAGCGCACCAAATCAGAAACGGTGAAGGTGCCTATCCTTGGCAGCGTATCCTGCGGTGTTCCGAAATTCGCAGAGGAAAACATTGAGGAATATGTTCGACTCCCCGTTGCCCTGTTCGGCAGAGGCGAATTCTTTATTCTTCGTGCCAATGGTGATTCCATGATTGAAGCGAATATTGACGATGGCGATCTCGTTTTGATCCGGCAGCAGAATTACGCGGATGAAGGGCAAATCGTAGTTGCGCTTATGGAGGATGAGGCGACGCTGAAGCGGTACTATCCAGAGCCGGAGAAGCGCCGTGTGCGGCTGCATCCCGAAAACAGCCGTCTGAAGGACATCATTGTGACGGACTGCATCATTCAAGGTGTTGCAGTCAAGGTGCTCAAAGATTTGGAGTAAAGCCATGACAACAAAGTATCAGAGAATACCCCTGATCGTCGATGCTTTGTTCATGACCGATGGCAGCTTTCAGCCTCTCAAGCTCATATACCGTGACACCACTTTCGAAATCACCAGAGTAGTCAGTAAGCGTAGATACTGCCCACGGGTTGTCCGCGCAATCGCCCCGATTGAGTACACGGTGATTATTGATAGTCAAGAGCGGAAAATCTACTACGAAGCAGACACCAATACTTGGTTTTCCGTAAAGGAGGTCTATGTGCGCGATGAGAGACCGAGCAATCCTGCATAGCGATGCAAACTGCTTCTATGCTTCTGTGGAAACGGTGCTAAACCCGGAATTTCGCGGAAAAGCCATCGCGGTATGCGGATCGCCGGAAGAACGACATGGTATTGTGCTTGCAAAATCTGAAAAAGCAAAGCGAGCTGGTGTAAAAACCGGCATGGCCAATTGGCAGGCAAAACAATGCTGTCGGGATCTGATCATCGTTCCGCCGCAGTACGATTACTACCTAAAGTTTTCAAAGCTGTTGCATGGGATATACCGTAGGTACACCGATCAAGTAGAGCCGTTCGGTATGGATGAGTGCTGGTTGGATGTGACATATTCACCCGGGGATCCCATGAAAATCGCAGAGGAAATTCGGCAGGCTGTGAAAGATGAGCTTGGGTTGACAGTTAGCATCGGTGTTTCGTTCAATAAAGTATTTGCAAAGCTGGGTAGTGACTATAAAAAGCCGGATGCGATCACGCAGATCAGCAAAGAGCATTTTAAGGAGATTGTATGGCCGCTTCCGTGTTCAGACCTTCTATACTGTGGCAATGCCATGACGGCAAAGCTCGGCAGTATGGGTGTGCGAACCATCGGGGGTATTGCCTCTCTCCCGGTTGAAGTCATGCAGCGGAAATTCGGTAAAAATGGTGTGGCACTATGGAAATACGCCAACGGCCTCGACGATTCCAGAGTGGCACATCAAGACTATACCGCTCCGGCCAAAAGTGTTGGCCATGGCATTACCTGCGTTGCAGATTTAGAAAACATGGACGAAGCAAGAAAAGTTATTTTTGCGCTTTCATTGGATATCGGATATAAGCTGCGCTATATGAATCTTCGCGCTACAGGCGTCCAATTGTATGTTCGTAACAGCGAGCTTTCCTTCTGTAGTTGGCAGAAAAGGCTTGAAATGGCCACTCAGGATGAAGGAACCATTGCGCTGGCGGCATACTCCTTGCTTGAAGAAAAATATAGTTGGCGCAATCCGATTCGTTCCATTACCGTAACAGCCATCCAGCTGGACAGCAGCCAGAATCCCACTCAACTGAGCATGCTGCTAGACTATGAGCGGCTGGTACGAAGGGAAAAACTCAATGAAAGCATCGACACTATCAGAGATCGGTACGGCAAGTACGCAGTTATTCCGGCGTTAGTACTTGACGAAAAGAAAATGCCGGTTGGCAATGACAGAGAAATCATAATGCCGGGTTACATGTACCAATAGGTACAGAAAGCGAGGTAATCATGCAATTATACGATGTCAAATGCCCGATTTGTGGCACGATCAACCATAATCTCTACCTTGAAGAAACGGATGGGTGGATGGAATGCGAACACTGTCAGCAGACTGTAAAAGTGCTGCCGTTCGCGATGGATAAGAAAGTTCCCGTCTTTACGCCCCAGCAATTGGTGGCCTGCTTCGCTACTGCGAACTGAAATGGACGGTGGCAGATACAAAGGAGTGGCAGCGGATGAGGCCTGAAGAAATATGGGTTCCATTTTCTTGGCATTGCTCCAACTGCGGTGCCATTGTTACTGGCTACAAAAACCAGAATAATGACATTAAGGTGCAGTGTAGCAGATGCCAAGTGGTAATGGTAAGACGGTTCAAGAGTCGAAAACACGATACAATAGATTTGTTTGCCCCGGAAGGGCAGGAAAGGCAGTCAGCGTTATGAAGTCAAGATTAGCTAAATTTGTGAAGGAGCGCAACGAAGCGCTTTTCTCCCTTGATCGCCCTACGATTGAGGCGTACCTCAAAAAACGCGGTATGGGCGTCCCAGAGAATGACATTGTTTTCTGGGCAGCCGTATATAAGTGCATCTATAACATTACAGATGCCCCGGCAGCGCTGAAGGAAAAAGCCATAGCATGGTTACAGGCGCATGGTATGCGCGGCGAGGTCACCTGTTATTGCCCAAGATAAGGGTATCACAACTGAATAGCCGATACTGGTGAGCAGACGGTTTGGTTGCATTGCGCGCAATTCCACTTCCAGGTCACCCACCAGAATTGTCTTGAAAAGCTAACACGACGGGACGGCAGCGGGAGAAATCTGGCAGCATAAGACCAATCTCAGGTCAGTAGCAGCGGTGTGTGAGAAGTAAGCCACCGACAAGGCAGTTTCTATCCTACGGGATAGGACTGTTTTGTCGGTGGCTTTTTTATTTGTTTCCTAAGAAAAAATCATTTTTTCAAATAGGCAAAGAACTTGCCTATTTGACCTTTACCATTAAGCCAGCAAAGGAAGAAAGGAGGTGCAGAGCATGGGACGCGCACAGGAACGGCAGCAAAGAATCCTTGAAATCTTAAGTTTCCGTCGTTCAGAAACGATGGCGAATATCGCAGATGAACTCGGTGTCAGCATTCGGACGATCCGATATGACATCGACGCGCTGACCGGCTCTGCACCGATTTACACAGTTAAGGGCAACGGAGGCAGCGTCCGTGTCGCGGACGGATGGTACCTCAGTAAGACCTACCTTTGCGATGAAGACGAAGAAATGTTGCGGCGTCTGCTTCCCGGACTGCAGCCGGAGGATCAGAAGCGTATGCAGCATGTTCTCTCCGTCTTTGCCAAACCCAAGGTAAAGGAGCAACGAAAGTGAATGCAGTAAGAGACGGAAACCACATTCGCATCTACAACGCCTTCATGATCAAAGAGAGTATCAAAGAAATTGACGGCAGATTTTATGACGCAGATGCCAAAGCGTGGTTGGTACCGTTCAGCAAAGAAAATGCTGCGCTGCTTGGGCTTCTGGGTGTGACGCTGGGCGACGGACTTATGGATGCCGCCGATCAGCAGGAACAGCACGAACACGAAGAACCACTCATTCCGATGCCGATCAAGGCTACGCCTTATCAGCACCAGATCAGAGCGTACAACTTCGCGCTTCGGCTCTTCGGGATCGGAGGTGCCGTATGACAGTCAAATGTGACCACTGTGGCAAGGCCATAACCCGAAGCTACCCCAGAGAGCATAACTTCTGCTGCGTGGAATGCCGAAATCGCTGGAACAGCCAGCATGTAGATTATGCGGTATTATCACGCGGTCACAGAGCGCAGCACCTAACGGAGCTGAACAAAGAACGCAATCCTCATTGTCGCGTGGCAGAGCGCGGCAAACCCAACTCCAAGAAAGCCCGCAGGATTGCAGAGAATTCCCTCGGCAGGCCACTGTTGGCAGGAGAAGTCGTTCACCACATGAACGGCGACGCAACAGACAACGATACCAGCAACCTACTCATCATGACGGACAGAGAGCATAAACAGCTTCACATGTTCTTGGCTATGGAGCAGATGGAAGGCGGTGACGGCGATGCAGAGTAAAGGCTGTGCCTACCTCATGGACATGGGCACCGGCAAGACCATCACTACAATCGCGGTCGCAGGAACCCTTTACAACACCGGCAACATTAAGCGGCTACTGGTCGTTTCCCCAAAATCCATCGTGCAGGTCTGGCAGCAGGAGTTTGAGAAGTTTGCGGCATTCCCTTATTCCATTGCGGTGCTGGATGGTGACGGTAACAAGAAAATCGACACTATTCGACACATGGACAGCTTCGGGCTGGCGGTGATCGTGGTCAACTACGAAAGCTGCTGGAGGCTGGAGGCTGAGATCTCGCGTTGGAAGCCCGACATGATCGTCTGTGATGAAAGCAGCAAGATCAAGAATCCGCAGGCCAAATGCTCCAAAGCGTTGCACCGGCTCGGCAAGGCCAGCAGGTACAACCTCATTCTGACCGGCACACCGATCACCAACAGCCCGCTGGATTTCTTCAGCCAGTACAAGTTCCTCGACGAAAGCATATTCGGCAGCACCTTTTACGGATTCCGCAGTAAGTATGCCATTCTCGGAGGATACCAGAATCACCAGATCATCGGATACAAGCATCTGGCAGAACTGGTGGAACTGGCGCATAGCGTGGCGTTCCGCATCCGCATTGACGAAGCGGTTGAGCTGCCCGAATTTGTGGAAGAAATCCGACCTGTGAAACTGGAGAAAAAAGCCCAGCAGATCTACGACGGCATCGATAAGGACAGCTTCGCAGAGCTAATGAGCGGTGAGGTCACAGCGCGGAATGTGCTGACACGGCTGCTCCGACTCTCCCAGTGTACTGGCGGTTTCATCCGTGACGATGAAGGCGGCGTAGTGCAGGAGGTCAGCAAAGCAAAGCTGGAGGCGCTGGAAGACATCATTGACGAATGCATGGAACAAGGCAAAAAGGTCGTGGTCTTCGCCCGCTTTGTGCCGGAGATCGACAGCATCGCAAAAATGCTGCAAAAGAAGAAAATCGGCTACGCGCTGATCAAGGGCGATGTAACCGACCGCGCCGAGCAGGTGGACGCATTCCAGAATGACCCCGAGACAAAGGTGTTCGTTGGTCAGCTGCAGACCACAGGTATGGGACTGACGCTGACGGCAGGCACCGTGGCGGTATATTACTCGCTGGATTTCAGCTATGCCAACTATGAGCAGTCGAGGGCGCGAATCCGCAGGATCGGACAAACCAAACGCGGGGTGTACATCCACCTCGTATGCAAAGACACCATCGACGAAAAGGTCATGGCAGCACTGAAGCAAAAAGCGGATGTATCCAAACTGCTCGTCGACGATTACAAGAAACTCATCGGAGGATAACGATATGGAAGAAAAACGCATGTTAGAACTGGCCGACAGGCTGGTGGAACTCAAGGAAAGCAAGGCCGCAACGGAGGCGCAGCTCACCGCCATCAATGGTGACATCGAAGCTGTACAGGAACAGCTGGTTGCTATTATGACAGAGCAGGAATGCAGCGGCTTCAAGCGTGGCAATAAGAATTTCAGCTTGGTGGTGACCGCGCTGCCTTCTCCTGTGGTGGAGTGCAAAGCAGAACTTTGGGAGGTCATGAAAGCCAATGGCTATGAAGGCCTCTTCACCATCAATAGTCGTACTCTGCAGAGTACCGTCAAGGAACTCATCGAAGCAAACGATGGCGTCCTTCCCGCTTGGCTCGACGGGTTAATGAGAGTCGCAGAAAAAGCAACTGTACGCGTAACCAAATCTACGAAATAAGGAGAGACAGCGATATGAGTAACGAAATAATCATTAAGGAAAACGGCGGCTACCTCGCCGCAGCAATTAACCTCGGAGACTTGTTCAGTGAGGAAATGGACGGTTTGACCCCCACTTTCGACCGCATCAAGATCCCCGCAGGTGGCGGTATCAGCTACGAAGTGCCGGGCGACGATCCCAGCAACCCCGACTCCGTCAAGGAGTTCAAGGCGGTCATTCTGTACCACCATCCCATCCACAGCTACTACAAGGATAAGTTCACCGGCGGCAACAATCCTCCCGATTGCGGCAGCATGGACGGCAAGATCGGTGTGGTGGCAGAGACCGGCGAATGCAAGAATTGCGCCAACTGCGCCTACGCCAAGTTCGGCAGCGGGGACAACGGCGGTATGGCTTGCAAGCAGAAGCGCCGTGTCTACATCCTCCGCGAGGGCGAAATCCTTCCCGTCATCCTCACCATTCCCACTGGATCGCTGAAGGAGTTCACCAAGTATGTGACCCGCCTTCTGCAGAAGGGCAAAAAGACCAACAGCGTGGTCACTAAGTTCACGCTGAAGAAGGTGCAGAACAGCACCGGCATTACCTTCTCGCAGGTGGTTTGCAGTGTGGATCGCGCACTGAATCCCGATGAGCAGCAGAACATCAATGCCATGAGCGAACAGGTCAAGGCATTCGCTGGCCATGTTGCCATCACGGCCGCGGAATAAGATTTGGACTGGGGCGGCGGTACGCTGCCGCCCCTCTCTATGCTACAGGAGGACAATATGCAAGATTACAAGACTATCAGAAGCGTCGAAGAAATCGACGCATATATCGGCAACGCAACCGTAGTTGCATTCGACTTTGAAACGGCGGCGACCGATGAATACAGAGACGAAGATATGAGCGCACTGGACGCGCACAAATCTGACATCGCTGGCATTTCCGTTTCCGTGGCGGCAGGCACCGCGCGGTACATCCCGCTCCGACATCGCGTCGGTCAAAACGCAGATATTGAGACCATCATGACATACCTGCGTTCCCGACTGTTCAACAGCAGCAGGATTGTAAAGATCGCCCACAACCTTTCGTTTGAAGCCATGTTCCTGTACAAGTACGGCATTGTCATACAGGAGCCGGTATACGACACGATCGTAGCTGCGCAGCTGACGCTGAAGAATGATTATGAGTTCCGCGACCTTTCGGACAGCGGTCTGAAAACACTGGTGCCGTACCTTTACGGCGTGACGCTTCCCACCTTCGAGGAAGTGGTCAAGGGCAAATTCTTCGACGAACTGGATCCCGACGAATGGAACACTTGCCGCTACGCTTGCGCGGACAGTGACTGGACGCTGCAGCTGTATCACACCTTCAACGAATGGTTTGACTACAACATTCCCCGCCACCGTTTCATCTGCGAGGAAATCGAAAGCCCCACTGCGGTGTACACCGGCATGATGAAATATAACGGTGTCGGCGTGGACGCAGCGCTCATGGAGAAGAAGCGGCTGGAGGCCGAGCAGAAGATCATGGAGCTACGCGAAAAGGTACTCATGGTCACCGGCGATATCGATATCGGCACCAACTGCAGTACAGCAGCGTTCAAAGCATTTCTGTATAAAACCGAAGGACTTCCCGTGCTGAAGACAACGGCGAAATTCCAAGATGCCGCTGACGATCAAGCGATGCAGTTGCTCATGGCGTACTGCAAGAAAGCGCGACCCGAACTGGTATCGTTCTTTGAAACGGTGCAGGAGCTTCGCAAATGGGCGAAGATCAAAAGCACCTACATCGACGGATACCAGAAGTGGATCAATACGGCAACCGGCAGAATCCACCCCAACCTTATGCCGATGGGTACCGACACTGGCCGCTTCGCAGCCCAGAAACCTAACCTACAGAATATGCCCCGCAAGGGCAGCGACCCCATTGGAGTCAGACAGTTCATCGTGGCAACACCCGGCAGTAAGTTCCTCGACTTTGACTTCTCCCAGATCGAACTGCGCGTGGGCGCATTCTACTGCAGAGATGAAAAGATGATGGATACATACCGCAGTGGCGGCGACATCCACGCACAGACCACATCGGTCATTTTCAATATCCCGATCAGTGAGGCCGTGGATAAGGAGAACCCCGATTACAAAGAGCGCCGCACGATTGCCAAGAATGTGAACTTCGGCACATTTTATGGGCTGTTCCCCAGAGGGCTGCAGCAGACGCTGAAGTTCAAGGCGGGACTGGACAAGCCCATCTCCGACTGCGAGGCAATCATCGCAAACTTGAAGGCTGGTTATCCTGCACTCACGGAATGGCAGAAGGCCACGATCAGACAGGCGCGGATGGACAGATACACAGAAACATCCTTCGGCAGACGCAGATATCTTCCCAACATCAATAATCGCGCCGACTGGGGCAAGCGCAGCTTCGCAGAGCGCTGCAGCATGAACACCCCTATTCAAGGCACCGCAGCAGAGATTCTGAAGCTGGCAATGAAGAAGCTGATTGCAGAGCTGGCGACCCGTCCGTACATTCGCCCCATCCTGCAGATTCACGACGAATTGCTGTTCGAGGTGGATGAAGGACACGAAGATGAAGCAATCCGCATTATTCGCACTGCTATGGAAGCTCAACCCTTCACAGAGTTCGATATTCCGATCGTGGCAGAGGGCGAACACGGCTACTGCTTCGGCAAACTGGAAGGTCTAGAGGTGGAATGATGTATTTACCATACGATTATTATCGCAATAGCGAGCGGTATGCTGACCCCACAGCTGGTGAAGCAATGATGAATGTCATGCTGGAGCAAAAAAAGCAGCAGGCAGAAAAACAGCGCCGCATGTATGAAATGACCCACAGGCCCAAGGTGTACATCGTTTCAAAATACGCAGGCGACACTGAAGCAAACACGGCGGCGGCAATCCAGTATTGCCGATTCGCCATCGAACAAGGATATATGCCAATTGCGAGTCACCTGCTATACCCGCAGATTTTGAATGATAACAACCCAGCAGAGCGTGAGCTGGGATTGATGTTCGGTATCGCGCTGCTTGCTAAGTGTAATGAGGTGTGGTGTTTTGGAGATGAGAGATCTGCTGGTATGCTGCAGGAAATCAAAATGGCACTGAAGCTGAAGAAGCAACTGCGATTCTTCTCGGTCGATCAGGAGGAACAAAAATGAAACTATTGGACGAAGCTTTACGATACGCGGCAGCGGGGATCCCAGTGTTCCCGCTCCACTGGGTCAAGCAGGACGGCAACTGTTCCTGCAGGCAGGGCGCAATGTGTACTGCAAAAGGTAAGCATCCGCGCATCAAAAACTGGAATGAAGAAGCAACGACTGATCCTGAAAAGATCAAATCATGGTGGGAGAAAACGCCCTCGGCCAACATTGGTATTCCGATGGGTGAACGAACCGGTCTCGTTGCGCTGGATGTGGATACCCGCCACGGCGGTGAAGACAGTCTGGCAATGCTCATGGATGAGTTTGACATCCTGCCCGACACGATCACGGCGACAACTGGCGGTGGCGGCAAGCATTATATCTTCAAATATACGGAGGAATTGTGCCTCAAAAATGTAGTGGGATTCCGTGACGGTCTCGACATCCGCACACAGGGCGGCATGATCGTAGCAGCACCCAGCATCCATCATAGCGGCAATCAGTATGCGTGGGACAGTGGCAAGTCACCCTTCGATATGCAGGCAGCGGATATGCCCGCGTGGCTGGTGGAGGAAATCCGCAAGGTCGGTACCAAGTTCACAGTCAGAAAGAAGGCAGCAGATCCCGCTCCACGCAAGAAGATCTCCGAAGGCGGTCGCAACAATCATCTGACATCTCTGGCAGGTGCGCTGCGCCGCAAAGGCATCGGTGAAGAAGGCATCATCGCAACACTTCGCGCCGAGAACAGAGATCGGCTCGACCCGCCACTGGACGATGAAACGGTGGTGGCAATTGCCAAGAGCATTACCCGCTATCAGCCCGAAGCAGAAAGCATGGAATACAAACTCACCGATGTCGGCAACGCAGAGCGCTTCGTGGCCATGTTCAAGGATCAAGTCAAATACTGCACCATCTACAAGAAATGGTTTATTTGGAACGGCAAGCGTTGGGAGCAGGATGACACAGGCAAGATCATCACCTATGCAATTGAGTGCGTCCGCAACATCATTCACGATGCAGATCTGCTTCCCGATGGTGATCGGCGCAAGGCACTGATTCAGCATTCGCTGAAATCAGAATCCAATAGCAGATTGAAGGCACTTCTGGACATCGCATCTGGCATGCCTGCAATCACGGTACGCAGTGAAGATTTGGATCAGAATGTGTGGTTGCTGAACTGCCAGAACGGCACTATTGATCTGAGGACAGGCAAACTGCAACCACACGACCCCAAGGATTTCATTACAAGGATCTGCGCTGCGGAATACAATCCCGCTTGCGCCATTCCGCTGTGGACACAGCTCATGGAGAAAATCACAGGCGGCGACAAAGAGTATATGCGCTACATCCAGAAGGCGTTGGGATATGCGCTGACCGGCGATATCTCCGAGCAGGCAATCTTCATACTGTACGGCACCGGCAGTAATGGTAAAAGCACAATGCTCAATATCTTCGCAGCACTGCTGAACGGATACGCGCAAAGCACCTCCTCCGACACCTTCATGCAGAAAAAGAACGAATCGGTCAATAACGACATCGCCCGTCTGAAGGGTGCGCGTTTCGTCTCTGCAATTGAAATGGAGGAAGGCAAACGCATGGCAGAGTCGCTGATCAAATCCATGACTGGCGGCGATAAGCTGGTGACTCGATTCCTGTACGGAGAATTCTTTGAGTACATCCCGCAGTTCAAAGTGTTCCTTGCGGTCAATCACAAACCTGACATCCGTGATACGACAAACTCTATCTGGCGACGCGTAAAGATTATGCCGTTCACCAATACCTTTACGGAGCAGGAGCGGGACAAGAACTTCCCAGCAAAGATCATGGCAACAGAGATGCCGGGTATTCTGGCATGGGCTGTACAGGGATGCTTGGACTGGCAGCAGAACGGCATCATTCCGCCAGATATCGTTGAAACAGCCAACCGCGCGTATAAAGAGGAAATGGATACATTCTCCCAATTCTTCGAGGAATGCTGCGTGGTGCGAGAAGGCGCTCGTGTAACCAATAAAATGCTTCGTGCAAAGTACGATGAATGGTGCGCTGAAAACGGCGAATACAGGATGACACAGCGGCCGTTCAGCAGAAAGCTGCGTGAACGCGGATATGAAACTAGGAACAGTAGTCCCAACGGAACTGCGGAATGGCCCGGTTTCACCCTACGCGGTGAAGCGGCAAGATTGTGAGTCTACTGGGTTACTGCTGCTCACTGCGACGATTTTTCCGTAATTTTTCTTATATTCCTTCTTACGCGACTTTACCAAAAAAAGAACCAGTAAAGGGCAGAAACCCAGTAAAAACATAAAACCCCTTTCAAATGGTCTTTTTAGAAGGGGGTTATCGGGGGAAACAAAAATGAAGGAATCGCAACTGATTCAAAGCATACGGAAATACCTCGCAACCCTTCCAGAATGCTTCTTCTGGAAGGAACATGGTGGCCAGTACGGCACCGCAGGTATTCCCGACATCATCGTCTGTTACAAAGGACGATTTTACGGACTGGAGGCAAAGGTCGGCAGAAATCAGCCGACCCTCCTGCAGGCCGCAACCATCGAACAGATCAGACGCGCTGGCGGCGTGGCCGCTGTCGTGAGATCCGTCGATGAAGTCAAAGAAATAATGAATAACGCATAAATGCAACGAAGAATCGACGCCTCAAGAGAAATCCATTTTCGGAGGTATCGGATTTGAATATCATTTGGCAGTACTTAGACAAAAGAAATGGCGCGATCTGCGCCCTGCAGGATTATAACAGCATGCAGCACATCATCGACCACACCGATGAGGAAATCGCAAATGTCAGCGACCGCATGACCTCTCTTGGCAGCCCCGGGCTTTCGGATATGCCAAAGTCGCCCTCTAACCCGCAAGCTAACGAAAACCGAATTATCGCGGGCATTGACGAAATCGATGTTTTACGGGAGCGGTATAGACAGGCAGTGGAATACATGGACTGGTTCCAGCCCGCGTGGGCGGCGCTTTCCGAAGATGAGCGGTATGTCCTTTCCGAGTTCTACTGGAAGGAAGATGACAACCAGACAGAGGCGCTTTACAACCTCTGTGAGCATTTCGCCATAGAGCGTACATCGGTGTATAAGAAGAAAAATCGGGCGCTGGCGAAACTGGCACTCCTGCTGTTCGGAAAATGACATGTCCAAAATCGCGGACGCAATTACCGTTTACAGGTGTTATACTAGTATCATGGAAGATTGAACAGAGCAGCCTCCGCAGGGATCACCCCTGTGGGGGCTTTTCTATTGGAGGAAATATGGGATACAGAAAAGTCGGCTATGCAGAGCAGGTATGGTACATCATCAAATACAAGCTGCAGGAGCTGTTACGCAGAAAGAAGTGATTACCTATGCCAAGAAAGCCCAAGACCCCATGCAGGTACCCCGGATGCCCCGCCTTGTGTGCGGGAGCATACTGTGAAAAACACCAACCCATGATCGACCACGATTATAACACGCGCCACCGGGACAGAGAGGCCAGCCGCTTCTACTCCTCCGACAGATGGAGGAAGCTACGCGCAGCAAAACTAAGCCGCAACCCCTTGTGTGAAGAATGTGCGCGGCAAGGTAAACACACGCCCGCTACCATGGTCGACCATATACAGCCGATCAAACAGGGCGGTCGTGCGCTGGACATGGATAACCTGCAAAGTCTGTGCTGGAGCTGCCATAGTGCCAAATCCATTAAGGAAGGCAGCCGCTTCGGAAACCGGTGACGGGAGGGGCGGTCTGAATCTCTACAGCTATTATTGCCGAGACGGGCGTGGGGTCACGCGCGAAAAATCGGGAAATCAAGTGGGGGTATAGCCCCTTTTTCAAGTTTTTCGGGAAATCAAGCAGAAATGGAGGTGTGGCAGATGGCAAATGGTCATGGCGGCGCTCGCCCCGGCGCAGGGCGAAAAAAGAAAGCGCTATCGGAAAAACTGGTGGACGGTAATCCCGGCAAAGCTCCACTCAAAAAAATACAATTTGGCTTAGTGGACAATGGAATGGCCGGTGAAGACATGCCGCCTATTTCGGAATACCTGACACAGGTTACGAAGAATTCCCACCAAAATCTCACACCGCAGATATATGAGGAAACATGGAAATGGCTTCGTGATCGCGGCTGCGACAAGCTGGTGAAGAAGGAACTGATCGAGCAGTATGCGTTGTATGTGACACGCTGGATCCAGTGCGAGGAAGGCATCAACCAGTATGGCCTCTTGGCTAAACACCCGACAACGCAGATGCCAATCGCCAGCCCCTATGTCAATATGGGGCTGAATTTTTTGAAGCAGGCCAATGTGCTGTGGCTACAGATATACCAGATCGTCAAAGAGAACTGCGAAACCCCGCTGGGCAACAGCAATCCCAATGACGATCTCATGGAACGGCTGCTGGGATAATGGAGGCGCAGATGGATATAGGACTCATCGATGTGGACGGCCACAACTTTCCCAATCTCTGCCTCATGAAGCTGGCAGCATACCACAAAGCACAGGGCGATCGTGTGGAATGGTACAACCACGATCGTCACTATGATATCGTTTACCAGTCGAAAGTGTTTGATGACACCTATAGCAAAGACATTGACTTCGTCCCGAACGCGACACAGGTCATCAAGGGCGGCACCGGGTATGGTCTGGAAAACAGACTGCCGGATGCAGTGGAATATATTATGCCCGACTACTCGCTGTACGGCATCAAAGATACTGCATACGGGTTTCTGACGCGCGGTTGCCCTCGGCACTGCGCGTTTTGCATTGTTGGCGACAAAGAAGGCTTACGAAGTCAGAAGGTCGCTGACCTGTCAGAGTTCTGGAGCGGGCAGCCGAACATCGAACTGCTCGATCCCAATTTGCTGGCATGCAAAGACCGTATGGAACTGCTGGATCAGTTGATCGACAGCCGCGCGGTAGTGAATATCAACCAAGGCTTCGATATTCGCCTCACCAATGAGGAAATCGCAGATAAACTCGGCAGAATGCGCGTTAAGCGTATTCACTTTGCGTGGGACAATCCGCAGCAGGACTTGACGGAATACTTCCGACGATTTGCAGCGGCATACCGTCGCAAAGCATCCAGCACCAAGGTCGTGTACATCCTCGTCAATTTCAATTCCACGATGGAAGAAAACCTGCGCCGCATCTATACAGTACGCGATTTGGGATATGACCCCTATGTCATGGTGTACGACAAACCTAATGCCCCGGCAGAGATCAAGCAGCTGCAGCGGTGGGTCAATAACAAATTTGTATTCCGCAAGTGCGAACGCTTCGAGGAATACCGAACAGGAGGAACGAAATGAACATTCAACAGGTATCCGTAGATAAGCTGAAAGCAGCGGCATACAATCCCCGAAAGCAGCTGAAACCCGGCGACGCGGAATACGAAAAGCTCAAGCGCAGCATAACTGAGTTTGGTTATGTGGAGCCGGTTATCTGGAATAAGACCACTGGCAATGTGGTCGGCGGCCACCAGAGACTGGAGGTAATGAAAGATCTTGGACACACTGAGGTCGCCTGCGTCATCGTGGAGCTGGATGAAAAACGGGAGAAGGCGCTCAATGTGGCGCTGAACAAAATTCAAGGTGAATGGGACAAGGACAAGTTGGCAGCCCTGCTCACGGAGCTGGACGGCAGCGAATTTGATGTCACCCTCACAGGTTTTGAAGCTGCGGAAATAGACGAACTCATGAACGCTTTTTATTCCAAAGAAGTGGTGCAGGATGATTTCGATGTGGATGAAGAACACAAAGAGATCAAAGCCAAGGGCGCGATCACAAAGACCGGCGACATCTGGAAGCTGGGCGTCCATCGGCTCATGTGCGGCGACAGCACCAGCAGTGCAGATTTCGCAAAGCTCATGAACGGCAATAAAGCCCAGATGAGTGTGACCTCGCCTCCCTATGGTGTCGGCAAGGACTACGAAACCAAGGGCATCGAGCCGTGGTTTGATACCATGCGCCCCGTGATTGAAAACCTCACCAAGTACGCGGGGATCGTCTGCTGGAACCTTGGCGACCTCTACTCCACCGGCACACAGTTCATTGAACCCACCAGCGTGTATTCAGTGGACATGTTCAGCAAATGCGGTTTCCGTCCGATCTGGATTCGTATTTGGAAGAAGCAAGGCATGAACTTCGGTGTCGGCCCCTACCACCTTGTAACCAACAAGCCTGTGCAGCAGTACGAATACATCAGTGCGTTCAGCCGCAACGGCGATGTGGAGTACAACGATCAGGAGTACATGTGGCTGTCGGCCTTCGCCGGTCACGCATACAAATTCGTAAAGCGACTGACCAAGGAAGAACGGAAGAACTGGGGCTACGCAGGCATCTGGGAAATGAACACGGTACGCGCAAACAAGGATCATCCGGCCATGTTCCCCGTGGAGTTGCCTTGGCGCTGCATCAAAATGCATTCTGACCGTGGCGACATTGTTGTCGAACCGTTCAGCGGCAGCGGTACCACCATCATTGCATGTGAGCAGGCGGAGCGCGTCTGCTATGCAATGGAGCGCAGCCCCGAATACTGTGACCTTGCGGTGAAACGATGGGAGCAGTTTACTGGGCAGAAGGCCGAAAGAGTGATTGCCAATGCCGAACAGTAATGACCGACACACTATTTCTGATCTTCGCCAAATGCAGTCACTCCCGCTGGAGATCAAAATTCGCATGACAGAGCGCCGGATTCGTGACTGGGTTTCCTACTGGGGAGAAGACGGCGTATATGTCTCCTTCAGCGGTGGTAAAGACAGCACCGTTCTGCTGGATATTTGCCGTAAGCTGTATCCGAACATTGTTGCAGTGTTCAGCGATACAGGGCTGGAGTTCCCCGAAATACGGGAATTCGTGAAAACTAAAGAAAATGTCGTATGGGTCAAGCCAGAACTGACCTTCAAAAAGGTCATTGAAAAGTGCGGCTATCCCTGCATCTCAAAGGAGCAGGCAGAGTGGATACACCGCATCCGTGGCAACAGCAGCGGAGCGATTCAAAAAGCATTCTACGGAATCAATCTAAACGGTACACCCACTCGCTTCAAAATATCCGAGCAATGGAAATTCATGCTCAACGCACCATTTGACATTGGCGCGGGCTGTTGTAAGGAAATGAAGAAAAAGCCCATAAACAAATACGCCAAGGAAACCGGCCGCGTTCCGATCGTAGGTACAATGGCAGCGGAATCTTCTCTGCGAACCAGCACATGGCTCAAATACGGCTGTAATGCCTTCGATAATAAGAAGGCGACCTCGGCACCGCTGAGTTTCTGGACTGACAGTGACATTTGGGAATACATCCACAAATACAACCTCCCGTACTGCAAGGTGTACGACATGGGGTATGTCCGCACCGGCTGTGTCTTCTGCATGTTCGGCGTCCATTTGGATAAGACGCCAAACCGATTCCAGCAGTTACAAAAAACTCACCCGCAGCTATGGCGATACTGCATGAAGCCGTGGGACAAAGGCGGCCTTGGTATGCGTGAGGTGCTGGAATACCTGCGCGTGCCCCATGAAAACTACTTACTGGAGGATGAATAACATGTTTGAGAAAGTGAACCCCGCGCACCCGGACAAGATCGCAGATCGTATCGCAGGCGCGCTTGTGGATTTGGCATACACGCAGGAAAAGAACCCGAAGATCGCCGTGGAGGTGCTGATCGGCCATGGCATCTGCCATATCGTTACGGAGACATCCACCCACTTGCCACTGGAGGATGTACAGGAAATCGTCTGCAGGATCGCAGGCGACGGTATCGCGGTTGATTACCAAGAGGCCGAGCAGGATCCCATTCTGGCAGGCAACCAGTCAAAACATATCCGCTGCGGCGACAACGGCATCTTCCGTGGCGTTCCCGTAACCGATGAGCAGCGCGTACTGTCTGATATTGCCCGTATCATTTACGGTCAGTATCAGTGTGATGGCAAATACATCGCAGACGGTAGCAGACTCATCATCTGCCAGAGTAATGCAGTGGATACCGACCTTGCAGCGTTGTACCCCCATGCAGAAATCAATCCGTTGGGATACTGGACAGGCGGCACCAATGTGGACAGCGGCGCAACCAACCGCAAGTTGGGGTCGGATATGGCTGACTCCGTCACTGGCGGCGGCCTGCATGGCAAAGACTTGTCTAAGGCAGATGTATCCGTGAACATTTACGCTTGGCTCAAGGCACAGGAATACGGTGTACCCGTGGAGCTGTGCTGCGCTATCGGTGATGACACCATCGACGGCAGGCCGTATTCGGAAATCGTGAAGATCGCCCGTGAGTACATCCGTGCGATCGGAGGGTTTGAGAGCTTCGCGGAATGGGGTCTTGTGTAATGGAGATTAGAAAAATCAGCGTGGAGAAACTGCTCCCCGCGAAATACAATCCACGGAAAGACCTGCAGCCGGGTGATCCCGAATTTGAAAAGCTGAAACGCAGCGTAGAAGAATTCGGTTATGTGGAGCCGATCATCTGGAATCAGCGGACAGGCATTGTCGTTGGTGGACACCAGCGGCTCAAAGTACTGCAGCATCTCGGCTACACCGAGGTGGACTGCGTGGTGCTGGACATCGATGAGCAGAAGGAAAAAGCTCTCAATGTGGCACTGAATAAAATCAGCGGCGATTGGAACATGCCGCTGTTGACGGCCTTGCTCAAGGACTTGGACGAAAGCGGCTTCGACGCAACGCTCACCGGTTTCGATGTTTCGGAGATGAGCGACATGTTCGATGACCAGTCGGAGATCGTTGAAGACGAACCTCCGACTGTAGCACCGCAGGAGCAGCCTCCAATTACCCAACCCGGAGACCGCTGGCTGCTGGGCAATCATGTTCTCTACTGCGGTGACAGCACCAAAGCAGAAGATGTGGCGGCGCTCATGGCTGGTGCAGTAGCAGACCTCTGCATCACCGACCCGCCCTACAATGTCGCATACGAAGGCAGCAACGGTAAAACCATTCAGAATGACGATATGCCAGAAGATCAGTTCGTTGCATTTCTGACTGCGGCATTCCAGAGAATGCATGATGTGCTGAAACCCGGCGCACCGTTTTATATCTGGCATGCAGAAACAGAGGGTGGCGCATTCCGCAGGAGCTGCACCGCAGCACTGGGCAAAGTTCGTCAGATGCTGATATGGAATAAGAACAGCTTCACCATGGGACACCAAGATTACCAGTGGAAGCACGAAGCCTGCATCTATGGTTGGACAGACGGTGCAGCACACTACTTCGTGGACGATCGGACACAGGCAACCGTCATCGAAGATAAGCGCATCGACATCAACAAGCTGAAGAAGGATGAGATGCGAGAACTGCTCCGCGACATTTTCAGCGATAAGGTGTCCACCACCATTCTCAATGAAGACAAGCCCGCCCGGAACGATGATCACCCGACCATGAAACCGCTGAAACTGCTCGCCAGACTGGTGAAGAACAGCAGCCGACAAGGCGATATTGTGCTGGACACCTTCGGCGGTAGCGGCAGTACGCTGATCACCTGCCAGCAGTTGGGCAGGCGGTGTTACACCATGGAGTTGGATCCCAGATATGCCGATGTAATCGTGAAGCGATACATGAAATTCACCGGCGCAACGCAGGTGGAAGTCATCAGAAACGGCAAGAAAATAGTTGTGACCTAAATGCTAATTCTCGTTCTTTTGTCTGGACTTTACTCTTTCTTTCTGGCTTAATTGTCCTACCCTAATAACAAGGAGGTCAACCCCATGACAGAGAGACACGAAAAGCAAATCAAGGCGCAGCTTCCCGCAGGTGAGCGGATCAGTAGAATGTACCGCGCCTACGAGGGTGACATCAGAGTGATCACCCGCGATAAAAGCGGCAAGGAAACCCGCTACACGGTGAAATGGAATCCGCAGGATGACAGCGCCACTATAGAGAGAATGTGAGGTGGCGGTCATGACACTCGAAAAAGTGCAAAAGGACTTCGATGAGCTGATCGCAAAGAACGGCTTCACCTACACCGCGACAACAGACCTCGGGCACCGCATCTACCACAGAGAATGGAAGCGCAAGGTTCAGGTGGCATGGTACGGCGAACAGGATGACACGCTGGAAGTTCGCATCACGCTGAGTGATAGATACCCGCTGGTGGTCGTCAAGCGTAACGGCAAGCAGGATCCCAAGTTCATGCGGGACTACAGCAGCCCTAAGAGAGCGATGAACGCCATCCGCGAAATCGTCAAGTACGCGGGCTTCGAATGGTAAGGAGGTAACGGATATGTGGAAAGAAGGCACCATCCTCATCAGCGGTAAAGGCTATCGCTACTGGGTCAAGCATTACGAAGAAGGCAGCCAGTTCGGCATCGACGGCGGCAGAATCAGCAAGCTGATGATCAAGCGCGGCGGCGAAATCGTATGCAACTACGATCGCGGCTGGGATGTCGAGGCCGTGGACGAAGATACCGAGTTCGCACTGGCAATCCTCTTGAAGAACTTCAACTAAGGAGGCGTGACATGGAAAAGAAAATCGAGTTCTACATGACCGCAGGCATCGCAGCCGACATGGATGCGGACAAGCATTTCGCAGGTGCCATCGGACATATCATCCACCGCTTCCTCACGGATGACTGGGGTACCCTATGTAAGGAAGATTGCCAGCTCAATGAGCGGGCGAAGAAGGAAGGCGGTCGCATTATGGGCGCGTACAACACGCAGCGCGGCCGCGTGTACATCATCACCGATGATGCACTGGCAAACCCGCAGGTTACAACAATCCTGTACGCGGACGAATACTAAGGAGTCAGCCATGAAACAGAATAAGCCCGTAGTCGAATATGACCCCCATGGGCACAGCGGCAACATCTACTGGATACTTGGTGAGGTCAGTAAGCTCATGCGAAAGCAGCGCAGATATACAGACTTCAACAACCTGCGCGACCGCGTCTTCGAAGCTCAAAGCTACGATGAAGCATTGCAGATCATCGGTGAGGAGGTCACTTTGAAACGAAAGCAAGAATAGGAAGAAAATGATGGCGGCAGCGCAGGGCGCTGTCGTTTTTTGCAGCGAGGAGGAAATCAGTGGACACTGGACAGATCATAGTACCCGAAAAGAAAATCATTACCAATCCCTCCCTCGCAGATAGAGCAGTCGCCTTCATCAATGCACTGAAGCATACCAAGGGCGAATGGCATGGCAAAAACTTCGAACTGCTCCCGTGGCAGGAAACCATCGTCCGTGATGTGTTCGGTACCGTGAAACCAAACGGGTACCGGCAATATAACACGGCGTATGTTGAGATACCGAAAAAGCAAGGCAAGAGCGAACTGGCAGCAGCAATTGCTCTATATTTGTTGGCTGGCGACGGCGAATGGGGCGCGGAGGTTTACGGATGCGCGGCAGACCGGCAGCAGGCATCCATCGTCTTCGATGTTGCGTGTCAGATGGTGGAACAGTGTCCCGCACTGAAGAAACGCATAAAGCCGGTTCTATCCCAGAAGCGGCTGGTGTACACCCCGCTCAACAGTTTCTACCAAGTGCTGTCGGCAGAAAGCTACACCAAACACGGCCTGAATGTTCACGGTGTTGTGTTCGATGAACTTCATGCCCAGCCGAACAGACTGCTGTACGATGTTATGACCCACGGTTCCGGCGACGCGCGAAAGCAGCCGCTTTTCTTTTTGATTACCACAGCGGGCACCGATCGCAACAGCATTTGCTGGGAAGTGCATCAAAAAGCGAAGGATATCATGGAAGGCCGAAAGGTCGATCCGACCTTCTATCCTGTCATATACGGAATCAATGACGACGATGATTGGTCGGATGAGCAGGTGTGGTACAAAGCCAATCCGTCGCTGGATGTAACGGTGGATGTGGAAAAGCTCCGCGCTGCCTTCAACAGTGCCAAGGAGAATCCCGCCGAAGAAAACCTGTTCCGGCAGCTTCGCCTCAACCAGTGGGTGAAACAATCGGTACGCTGGATGCCGATGGATGCATGGGACAAATGCGACAGTACTGTGGATCCCGATGAGCTGATCGGACGCGAGTGCTACGCTGGCCTCGACCTTTCCAGTAGTACGGATATTACAGCTTTTGTGCTGGTATTCCCACCACGCAGCGACGATGAGAAATATGCCATTCTTCCGTTTTTTTGGGTGCCGGAGGATACACTGGAGCTTCGGGTACGGCGCGACCATGTTCCCTATGACGTATGGAAAAAGCAAGGCACGATCATGACCACGGAGGGTAATGTCATTCACTATGGATACATCGAGGACTTTATCGAAAACCTCGGTACCAAATATAACATCCGCGAAATTGCCTATGACCGCTGGGGCGCGGTGCAAATGAGCCAGAATCTTGAAGGGCTTGGCTTTACCATCGTGCCGTTCGGACAGGGCTTTAAGGATATGTCGCCTCCCACCAAGGAGCTAATGAAACTGGTGTTGGAGGGCAGGATCGCACACGGCGGCAATGCGCCGCTGCGGTGGATGATGGATAACATCTATGTCCGCACCGATCCCGCTGGCAATATCAAGCCAGACAAAGAAAAATCTACAGAGCGCATTGACGGTGCAGTAGCCACGATCATGGCGCTGGACAGAGCAATACGAAACGAAGGCACAGGTGCTTCGGTCTATGATGACCGGGGCATTTTGTTTATTTGAAAAGGAGCGTGATTTGATATGGGAATGTTCTCTGGATTGTTCCGTTCGCGGGATAAGCCTCAGAACCGTACTGCAGGAAGTTCATACACCTTCTACATGGGCGGCACCACCTCAGGGAAGACAGTGACTGAACGATCCGCTATGCAAATGACAGCGGTGTACTCCTGCGTCAGAATACTGGCCGAAGCGGTGGCTGGTCTTCCTCTGCATGTGTATCGGTATAACGATAACGGCGGCAAAGAAAAAGCACTCGACCATCCGCTGTATCGTTTACTGCATGATGAGCCGAATCCAGAAATGAGTTCGTTTGTGTTTCGCGAAACCCTCATGACACATCTGCTCCTTTGGGGTAACGCATACGCGCAAATCATTCGCAATGGAAAAGGTGAAGTCATTGCCCTATATCCGCTGATGCCAAACCGTATGAGTGTGGACAGGGACAGCAAAGGTAGGCTGTACTACAGATACACTACCACCTCGGATGATGCGCCGACTATGGAAGGAACCACCGTTGTGTTATCGCCCAGCGATGTGCTGCACATCCCCGGCCTTGGCTTCGATGGACTGGTGGGCTATAGTCCCATCGCCATGGCAAAGAACGCCATTGGCATGGCCATTGCCTGCGAGGAATTTGGCGCTCGGTTCTTTGCGAATGGTGCGGCACCGTCCGGCGTTCTGGAACACCCTGGCACGATCAGAGATCCCAGCAGGCTGCGCGAAACATGGCAAAGTCAGTTTGGTGGCTCGGCAAATACCGGCAAAGTTGCCATTCTGGAAGAAGGCATGAAATACACGCCAATTTCCATTTCGCCGGAGCAGGCACAATTCCTTGAAACCCGAAAGTTCCAAATCAATGAAATTGCTCGAATTTTCCGTGTCCCGCCCCACATGGTCGGTGATCTGGAGAAGTCGAGCTTTTCTAATATTGAACAGCAGCCGCTGGAATTTGTGAAATACACGTTGGAGCCATGGATTGTGCGCTGGGAGCAGGC
>JBJDYH010000385.1:0-5228 GCA_051867135.1 Faecousia sp.
CGATAACGGGGATGGTTGATTCAAATAATTACATTCGAATGCCATTCCCGTTACCCTCTATTCAGGACAGTATATGCTTACTTCAACTGCGCAATAAGAAGAGACCTGCCGCTTTCAAAATGGAGGAGAACTATGAATCGTTTTTTTATCATGACAATTTGTCTGATGTGCGTGTTTTGTATTGGTATTAACATGTGTTATGCAGAAACCGAGGAATTGAACAAGGTTGATGGCAATGTCGCATTCAATGCGAAGGTCTATGGTGCGGACAAAAAGCAGGCACCGATGTACAAGGTTGTATGCAAGCCCTACGATGCAGATAGCGATGCCGCGGTAATCCAACTGTTCAATGAAAAACTTTTTCGAGAACAAAGAGTACTAAAAATCACTACTGAACAAGTAAATAACGAAGGGCGCATTACAGAACGCGAATACTGCACGGCGGAAGATATCGAGCACGAATTCAATAGTCTTTTCTTCTACGATGGCGCTATTGGTGCAAATACCTACGAGTCCAGTTTCTATAGCGGAATTATGGATATCACATCCTTGATAGAATATGATGGCGCATGCTATATTCCGGAAAGGACGAAGTGTGGAGATCTTCCGATGATGACAGCCAAGGAGGCTGCAGACGATCTTAAGCAGGTTTCCATGATACTCGCGTTGAATGTGGAAGATCAACCATATATTGCACGCGCATATTCCATGGACGACAGGATTGCAGGAAAAGATGGAATCCACGCTTTCCGGCAAGTCATTGTACAGGGAGTGGATCTGACGGCAGAAAACAGGTCGATCGTCAGTTCATATGGTCCAAATTGCTACCTGATTGTATATCGGTTTGAATTCGACGGCATTCCCGTTTCCTACTCGTATCACTACATTGAGTCAAAGGACTATACTACACTTCCAAGCTATGTCAGGGCATTATACAATGATCAAGGACTGATTCGCTTTTTTGCGTATAATCAGTTTGCTATTCAAGAACCGTCCGAAACCTATGATCTCATATCTTTTGATGATGCGGCCTCCAAAGTCGCACTCCATCTCAATCAACTTCTCGGTGTAGAACCGTTCGCATGCAAGGAGATCTCCCTCGAATATGTCCCGTTGGCATATGCCGGATGCAATATGGAAAAGGAAGCCTGCCTTGTTCCAGCTTGGGTTTTCTACTTTGAAAGCTACGATGTATCGCCGATCCTGGTAAATGCCATTGACGGCTCAATAATTAACTGACACTTCGAATGGAGGAACATTATGCGCTCAATGATCGATGAATTGCGGCGAGCAATATTTAGCAAGGGTTTTATCTTTACTGTAGCGCTCGTATTTGCCATGTATTTCATCGACGGAAATCAGGCATTGGATGAATACACGTCCGTTCTATCCCTGCTAGAAATGATATCAGGGATCGGAGCTTTCAAGTGGGTGGTCCCATGTGTCGGAACGCTGTGCTACGCAGGCTCATTTGTGGGCGAATTTGAGAAAGGATACGTTCGGTACTGCATCACACGCAAAGGGGTGGGACACTATGCCGTCCAAAAAAGTATTGCCGTTTGTATCTCTGCTTTTTTTGCCGTTTTCATCGCTATTCTGGCGTATGCTGCATATGCACATTCGGTTTGCAAGGAGCTCCTTAACCCCGAGGAATTAGCAAACTATCTTCCGTATATAGAGAACGTCAGTTTTTATAACTTGATCGACGACGGCCAATATGTTATTTATATTCTATTACAAGCCGCATTGCGCGGAATGGCAGCGGGTATGTGGTCCATTGCCGGACTGCTTTTGTCGACCGTTTGGAAAAACACCTATGTTGCTATCTTCTCGCCTGCGGTCATTGTGTACTTCAAAGACTATGTTATGGGCTGGTTTTCAATCAATCCGGCCGTAACATTAAAGAGCATGGAAATGGGTGCTCTTTATGTTGGCGGAACAGTCAAACCCCTTGTGATCATCACTTCTACTTTTTTGCTTATATCGGCAGTATTTACAGCCTGCACTTATCTAAATTTGAGGAGGGGACTCGCGAATGCTTAAACGCACGTGTGGAGTTTGCTCAATGAGTCTCAAAAAAACACTCCGCCATGCCCGCATTATTCTTCTGCTGATTCTGTTGTTTATTTATATGGATTATACATTGCATGGTATACGAAGCTTTTGCCTGTCTTTCGGAGTCAAAGTGTCAATATTTGAGATCATCGTTCAAATGTTCAGCAGCGCAAATGTTCAAGGATGCTTCATCCTGTTTTATGCATTCTTGATTTCAGATCTGCCGGGGGTGGATCTGTGTGAACAATATGTCTTAGTGCGAAGTGGAAAATGGTCCTGGATTTTGGGAAAAATGATGACTGTCATATGCTTAGCGTTTGTATGGCTTCTGATCATTGCGCTATACACATTTATCATTGTACGCGAACTAAACTTTTCCACTAAGTGGGGCAGCGCAATGATCACACTTTCCAAGACCAATGCGTACAGTGAATACTCTATTCGGATGATCTTCGAAAGCAAAGTGATTACAAACTATACTTTGCCACAGGCAACGATTCTCTCCATCGCCTTGAATGCCAGCTATTTGATCGTCGGAAGCGTTTGGGTGTTGTTGATCAATTTCGTAAGCAATCGTCCGGCAGGCTGTTTTGTGTTAGCGGCAACCGCTTTTATCAGCATGTCCATAGGAGGCATTCTAAATAGCGGCGCGATATATAAATTCTCCCCCGCGTCATTGGCGCTGCTAAGTGTAGTCAATGGGGGAATTGACACAGCCTATCCCACCCTACAATATGCCATCATTTTCTACATTTCGGCGGCAGTTTTGGGCTGTACGTTGCTACTCATAGTGTGCGGCGCTCGTAAGGATTTTTCGAAACTCAGAGTATCATAAGGAGGATAAGAGATGTCCATTGAGTTAACACTAAAAGATGTTGGAAAAAAATTCGGAGCTTCCCGTGTTCTTGTTGACGTGTCTGCCAGTTTCGAGTCTGGAAAAATTCATGGCATTATTGGTCGCAACGGTTCAGGTAAGACTGTCCTATTCAAATGTATTTGCGGGTTGATTAATGATTATTCAGGTAGCATCCAAATCAATGGCTGCGAAAGAAAATCGATTCCGCTAGGAAACGTCAACATCGGAATGATTATCGAAGCACCGGGCTTTATCCCCGGTTATTCTGGATATGAAAATCTCCGAATTTTGTCAAATATTCGCGGCCATATAAAAAAAGAGAAACTGCATGAGATCATGAGATTTGTGGGCCTAGATCCGCAGTCATCGAAAGCGGTCGACAAATACTCTCTCGGCATGAGGCAACGACTGGGAATTGCTCAGGCCCTCATGGAGGATCCAGAGCTGCTTGTTCTCGACGAGCCATTTAATGGACTGGATAACAACGGCGTCAAAGAAATGCGTAATGTTCTCAAGGAACTCAGAACCCGTGGAAAGACAATTCTAATTGCCAGCCATAACATGATGGATATTAACGAGCTGTGCGATACGAGATGCGAAATGGATGCAGGCGTTCTAACAAAGCTCGATGCAGTAGGTTTGGATAGAGATATGTAAAAAGAAGGCGAAAGTGTGGTTTACGAGTAGGGATGATCATTTGATGAGAAAAATCGAACGCGTAGTATACATAAGTTTGATGCTTATATATTTACTGGTTTGCTCTTTGTATATAATGTATGCCTGAATGTTTGCAATATAAGCGTATCTTATGGATCATGCCCTCAAAAGCTCAGATTATGAGACTTTTGAGGGCATTCTCGAAGAATTTGCCAGCACGACCTTTTCGACGCTCCACCAACCACCGCCGATCTCCATCAAAGCGAAGCTGATCTCCTGATCGAACCTTCTCTTTCCGCAGCTGCCCGGATTGAGCCACAGCCGACCGTCGATGGTCCGTTCGAAGTATTTGTGGGAGTGGCCGAACACGACCACCTGCACGTCGCTCAGATCCCTGGGCGGGTCGTGCCTGTTGTGACTCGTGAAAAAAAGCACGCCGCCAAACTCCATGGCAAGACTAAGGGACAGTGATTCCGCCCAGTCCTTGTCGTTGTTGCCACGCACGACGTAAAGCGGCGCGATGGCGCGCAGCACGTCCAGAATTTCGGGCTTGTTGACATCTCCGGTATAGAGGATGGCTTTGCAGGTCTTGAGCCGCTCCACCACCTCCGGGCGGAGCAGGCCGTGAGTGTCCGAAATGATGCCGAGTTGAATAATACCAGCTTGTCGTTTGATGTCCCGGCGAACTGGACAGGAATCTATTTCCCATCCTACATTTCGGAAGGAATGGTTGTTACAGAGGTGGACGGCTTATTCGCAGAAATTAAGTATGTAGATTCCAAGCATAGAAGGACTTGAGATCAATAGCAATGTATGTCCGCTTCTCCATGATTCCGCCTCCTCGCTCTTATTCAATTTTATTATACCCGGAATCTGAATTCATGGGAATCGAACAGAAAGCGAATTTCTTGGGATATCTCTGTTCTTGAGATAAGGATGAGCGGGGGGAACACCATATATCAAAGCAAGTTCATAAGCGACCGAGATAATGTCCTTAAATTTATTGTTTCATGTCACCTATGCAGCGCCTGCCTATGATATAATTACTATTACTATGCTTGGGGAGGTGCTTCTATGATTTCTTACACTCGTCTGTGGAAACTCCTTGAGAGGAAGGGGTATTCAAAAAAGACATCGTTTGGCTCGCCGGGATCAGCGAATCCACCTACCATAAACTGAAGGCCAACGATGCCATCCGAATGGATATACTGGAACGCATTTGCAAAGCATTAAATGCGGACATCGGGGATGTATGCAGTTTCAGAAAGGAATAGATTTCTTCTTAACCACTTCAAAAGCTCACAATTACTGTAAAACAAAATGCCCGGCTGGAGGAGCATCTCCAACCGGGCAATCTTCTATGCACTTAATCCCTGCTCTTCCCAAGAAAGGAATAATCCGAACCCTTTCTTTAAGAAGAAAAAGTTCGGATTACGCTGGTATGGTGGAGCATAGGGGATTCGAACCCCTGACCTCAACGATGCGAACGTTGCGCGCTACCAACTGTGCTAATGCCCCAAATATCGTGGCGAATTTTTGTGCAGCTTCGCCAAATGCTGCTATACCGATTGGATCGGCTCGGGGATAAAGTACGAATGGTTTGTTCTACCAACTGTGCTAATGCCCCGCGTATGATCGGTGGTTTTGTGCAGACCTCCGT
>JBJDYH010000386.1:0-5226 GCA_051867135.1 Faecousia sp.
GCGGGGCTCATCATCGGCATGACGGGGATTGGACGCAGGAATGCAGTCACTCATTCCGTTTTCATATTGGCCGTTGATATTTATAGTAGGCATATCTGCGTTTTTGAGACTTTCCACCAGGCGGTCTGATACATATACAGCGTCGTTTTTGTAGCGCAGTCCATGATTGCGTCCCATAGGGGCAACACCGGCCAACAGCATGGGGAAGCGGGAAGCAAATTCCAGCGCCAGTTGTCCGTTGTGGGAGTGGCCAGTCAGATAGACGCGACTGCTGTCCATGAAGGGATACTGTTTTTTTGCATCGAGGAGAATATCGGCGATGATATCGTTGGCATCCGGGGTTTCCAGAGCAAAGAAGATCAGCATCATTTCCCCTCGGGAGGCCAGATTCAGATATTCATACCATAAACTGAATGCGGAAAGAATGGTATGTGGCGCGGAGGGAAGAATCTCCTGCATGACAAACATACAAGGTAGGGATTGTGCTGAAGCTTCCTGAACGTTCCGGGGATACAGCGTGACCCAACGGCGGCCTAACGTATCATTCTCCCGGTAGACGAGACCGATGCGCTCCAAATGCCTGCGGGCCTCCGGATCATTGGGGGAATGGTTATCGAACTCCAGACACATGGCGTCTGCTATACGTTTCCCCACGGAGCTATGGATTAATCGGTCATAGCAGAAGTCCACATCTCCGATTCTTCCGGGAGTGAAATTGGCGAATTCCATACTATCCTCGCTGAACCATTGGCCGGTAATCTTAATAGCGGGGATATTCAATGTGCCAAAAGGAACGACTGTTGGATCGGAAAAAGATACGGTTCCGTTCTGGCAGGGAATGGCGGAGAAATCTACTTCGTCTGTAGCTATGGCAGAGACGTCAAAATACATTTCATCCAATTGCAGATTATAGGTATTCGCTGCCTCCATCAAAGTTAGATTGGTCAGGTCGATGCGGGGGTAATCGAATGCAGCAACAAAAATCAGTATGGAATCCCTTGCGGCAGCCATTTCACAATAACTATGATAATGCTCCAACAGATTCATGACCCATCTGGGATTACCAACGTCAGTGCTGCACATGACTACCAGTGTTTGACAGCCATAGCGACAGCGGTTTCTTTCGCCTTTGGGAGCAAAAGCCACCCAACCCAGTCCGCCGATTTCGAATTCATAGCCTCGGGCCTGCCAATATGCTGCGACTTCAGGATACACATAGCAGTGCCTGTTGGTATTAAAATTGGATGGGATCTCGCTTTCTGGCGTACTGTAACGAATGCTGCAGGCTTCGAATTTTCTTTCTTTCGCCATCCAGCGGATAAGATGGTTAAAGGGACTGATTTTCACTTCCCATGTATCCCGGTCCCACATGTGTATATTCGGATATGTAAAGTGGGGATTAAATAAAGGGTTTTCCATATGGCGCCTCCCCTATTGCAGTGATTACGTATCGGTAAGCAGCTTTCTGGTGCGCCATTGTCCACTGAAATAGTAGGCACCACAAAGAATTGCGGGCAGAATGCGGGAACAGGCCACGCCCCAGAAAAGTCCGATATAGCCCATGTTGAAAACATATACAAACAGGAGGCTGAGACCGACCTTGCAGATAACGCCGTCAAGAATACCGATGCCAAAGCCTAGCGTCACAAATCCAGAGCCGTTTACCATTGCCTGAAATGCGCCGACGGTAGCAGAGGCATAGAAGTGGATGATCATGATCCGCAGGAAAGTCGCGCCTAATTTCTGAACCTCCGGATCCGTGGTGAAGATTCCAAAGATCTGTTCAGGGATGAAGAGGCACAGAAGAGAAATCACAGTTGCGCAGACCCAAGTGGCAGCCAATGTGCACAGGGTGACTTTTCCGGCGCGGTCCGGCTTCTTTGCGCCGAGGTTTTGCCCGATCATTGCTGCGGAGGCAGTGTCCACACCCTGAATAAAGACTTCCAGGAATTTCTGTAACTTGTTGCCGATGCTATTCGTGGCCGATACAACGATACCGTAGGCGTTTGCGGAAGAATTGACCCACAGCATGGAGAAACGGACGAGCATGGAACGAACGACCTGAGGGATCCCCAGTTTGATCAGGACCCACATGATTTGAGGATTCAATCTAAAATAGGACAGTTTGAGTTCAAATTCAAACTTGTCACGTTTTTTCCACAGAAAAATGCCTGCAGCCATAAATGCGCCGAACTGAGAAGCGGCGGTAGCAACTGCGGTACCTGCAGCTTCTAAGGGGATCACGACCACGAGCAGCAGATCCAAAACGATATTCACGCTGGCGGCAACCAAAATGAACAGCAGCGGACGCTTGGACTCGCCCATGCCGCGGAGAATACCGCAAACAGCATTATATCCAAAAATAAAGGGCATTCCGAGGGCGGTGATGATCATATAGACGCGGGCTTGCTCCAGAGCTTCTTCAGGACAGTTAATCAGGTGGAGAATCGGAGTGGCAAATAGAATTGTAACTGCCGCCAGCACGAAGGATAGCAGCATCATAAATGATAAAAGCGTTCCGACAGTCTGCTTGATTTTCCCCTCACTTTTTGCGCCGACCAGCTGAGAAATATAGATTTGGCCTGCGGTAGAGAAGCCCATAGCAATAGGGGTAACCAGATCTGCGATTTCGCCGCCGGTATTGACACCTACGGTGCCGATGTTTCCAACGTACTTACCAATGACCATTACGTCTACCAGAGAGTAGAACTGCTGAACGAGGTTGGCAAGGACGATTGGAATTGCGAAAGTAATCAGCGTTCGCATAATCGGACCTTCTGTTAAGTTTGTTCCAACGTTGTTCTTGGTATGTACAGATGTCATAAAATCCCTCCGTTTTTGTTCTGTTTCCATTATCTGAAAAAAACAAATTGAATTCAATAACATAAAATATCGAAATGGTCTAATATTTTTGGATTCATACGGATTCTTGATGAAAATGTTCCTTTCATCAAGAAGGAACCGCTTATCGGCATTACAGAGCGCGAAGAGCCGCCTTCGGCGGTTGCGCTCTGTATGCCCGCTGCGGCAGGTGTGCCGAATAGGAGATTTTCGAGATAGAAAATCTCCTATTCCCGTCTCAATGCTTCATCCACATGGATGAAACATTTTGATTAGAGAATCAGTATAATTCATTTACATATTTGTCAAGGATGTGATATAGTGAAGAAAAGGAGGAGGTGGAGAAAATGATTCGTACAATATTGGCGGCTCCAATGCCAGAGTGTAAGCGCTTGCTCCCCTGCTTATCTGGGTTGGAGCTGTTATATGTGGCGGGAACGTATTCGGAATTGCAGCATGTGGCTGAACGTTGTTTGCCGGAGTTGATCATCGTGGATGCATCTCTGGAGGGGTTACCGCCGGAGAATGGACTTCAGCAACTCAGAAAAAACGCGGAAGAAGCGCAGATTCTGCTTATAACGTCAGATTGTGATTTCTGTTTGGCGCATGATGCCATTGCGGCAAGTGTCAGTGCTATCCTTCACAGGCCGGTAGAGGAAGCGGAATTGCGCAGCTGTCTGGATGAAATACTGCTGAAGCTCCGCAGGACAAGCCGGACGCATTACACCGGAAACCTTTCAGAATTTGTCGGGCAGCTTTTTCTGAACCATTCTAAAGAACTGCTGCCGGAAAAACTTCCAGAGGAAGAGACTGTAAACATGCTTTATTCCACCAGGTTCCGTCAGGATGGCTACCGGCTGCTTTCGATGTGTACCGAACTGGGCTCAGCTTTCGATGTATTCTCATCAACGGAGCTCATGCAGGCGTGCATCGTGGATATTCTTGAGAAGATTCAGGGAATGTGCCATGAGGTGATTTATTACACGGATGATATGCGGGCGCAAATGCTGATCAACTATCAAAGGGAAAAGGACGCGGAATTGCTGCGATGCCTTGAGGAAGTGTTGAGCAGTAAAAAGGCGGCACTGCCGGAAGATGTGCTGATAACATTTTGCTGCTCTCAGATACACGATCAGATTCGGCAGATCCAGCAGATGCAGGATGAGGCCAGTAATGCCATGTGGATGCGGTTAACAAAAGGTATGGGCTTAGTTATTCTCAGCAGTCAGGAACCGCCTTGCCCTTCTGAAATGCAGCAGATCTACGATTTGACAGAACGCAAATTGAAATCAGCCTGTTCAATATTGGATTATGACACCTTTGAGAAAACGCTGCATTCCTTTTTTTCACTCCCGGATTCTATTGTTGGACGAACGGAGACACGGAAGCTCATCCGAAATATTGAATATTATCTTCAGGAAGCCAACCGGGATGTGATCATATCCTTTACCAGTGCCAGCCGCGCCCGCCGGGAGATTATTTTGTCTTTGCGGACGGCCAATACACTGGAAAATTATAAGCAGCAATATACGCTCCAGTTGACAACGCTGTTTCAGCAGATCATTCTTCATGGGCAAAAATCCAAACCCATACGACTGGCGCAGGAGTATATGAAGAACAATTACGCCAAGCCGCTGAAGCTTTCGGATGTTGCGGCACAGGTTGGACTAAACCCATCTTATTTATCGGCACTGTTCAAAAAGGAAACTGGAGTTGGTTTCTCCGATTATCTTACCCGCTGCCGGATTGACGCGGCCAAAAATATGCTGTGCACAACACAAGAAAAGATCAATACAATTTCAGCATATGTGGGCTTCTCCAATCCGCGTTACTTCAGCCGGGTATTCCGGGAGGCAGAAAGGATCAAGCCCTCTGACTACCGTGCAGTAATGAGCAGGAAAAAATAAAATGCTTATCGGCTTGACTCAGCGTTCCCGGCAAATTGTTGTTTAGCGCACTCAAAAAGAACTGTCATTGCGAACCAGGGTGTATTTTGTAAAGGAAGGTTTTACCCCCTTCGCAAAATACACATGACTGCGGCTCATTTGTGGTGAATTGAATTGCAGTTTTGTGGGAAAGGAGATTTTTCATAAGCTGCAATCATAATCCACGAAAGGAGTCTGCAATGAAATCTGTATTTGACACTATGGGTGGGACATATCGGCAATGTGGGGATTTCTTTATCCCAGAGATAGCCTTACCCGACACGCCTAAAAACCCTATCGGAAAATATGGCCGAATGCGCCATCTCTACCTGAAGGAGCATCGCGGGGTGCTCTACAATGCCATGATTCTGGACGGAACGCTCTGGAATCACCTTGCCGAAGTCGATAAGACCTGCAAAGAGCGTATGGATGTGCTTATTCTCGGCATGAAAGAAACGCA
>JBJDYH010000387.1:0-5183 GCA_051867135.1 Faecousia sp.
AGGGCGCCGGGATCTCCTACTGCGTCTTTGCCTACAATGTCCAACCGGGCATTGAGATTGATTATGCCACGGGTGAGAGCAAACTGGCAGATGGCGTCAAGCAGGAGGAGCAGAAGCCGGCTACGGTGACTCCCACACCTTCACCGGAACCCGAAAAGCAGGAGCCAACAACCGGCAGTGCGGCGTCGCAGGCGGATTATATTCTCAACACCAATACAAAGAAGTTCCACTATCCCACATGCTCCAGTGTTCAGGATATGAAGGAAAAGAACAAGCAGGAGTTCTTTGGCACCCGCGATGAGGCCATTGCACAGGGGTATTCTCCCTGCGGACGTTGTAAACCTTGACAGGTCGGCTAAGTTGGAAATCTTATTCTTATTAAGTGTGGTGAAACAATAGTGGAGCACCTGAGGGACTATCCGATTGAACACATCAGAACACGCTGCATGGATGTAATCAATAATCAATATAGAATTGTGAGTCAACGAGCCAAGGAGAAGAAATGGCCTGTCAGTATCTCTATCCCTGATTTGACGGAATTGTTTCCTCATCTGTATCTTGACGAAGACTATGACCTGTTTGGATACTATGCCAGGGAATATCACGGCCTCTTTGGAGAGATAGCAGCTATAAAAAAGTGTGACGATCACACGGCATCGGTAGAAGACTTCTTGATCCCAATCATTCATCTTCCCAAGGAAGCCGTAGATCCAATGGAGGTCGTTTACTGTGACGGTACCGGAGAAGGTTATTTTGAGGCAATCCTTCTTAAAAGCCTGATCTCCGGATTAGAACGCTTCCGGGAATACAGTCCGTATGGCCGTGAGTTAGTCTCTTCCCAGGGAATGGATCTCTCCCGATGGGAAACAATTGCCGAAGTGTCTGATTGGAGTATCCGATTTGAGCTGAGCAAAAAAAGCTGCAGTATGTACTTGCTTGAAATCGACACAGTCTCGTTTGAAAATCTCGGTCAGCCAAGACGAGTGTATTTGCGGCGGTGTAGTTTCAGTGATGATCTGGATTTCATACGAGCATTTGAACGGAGAAAAAAGAAAGAATATCCTAATCAGCTTGAAAGCAGAGGCCGGTATTCTGCTCAGAAACACTGTTGCGTTTTTACCGATACTGCGATAATGATCGCTCAAGAAACGGGCTGTGAGGACGATTGTTAGGAATCATTCAACGAGATCTCATAATGTGACAGAATCGGCAGACTGTGATATGATGAGGTTGCTGCCTCATGCAGCGAGACTGATTTGATAAGCGAGGTAACCTAAATTGAATTTGAAAGAAGTAAGCGAACTGCGTCGCCGTTTTCGTATGGATCGGAATGCTATCAGCCGTATCTATGGCTGTTTTGTCAATAGCAGCCGTGAAATCGTTTCATACATCGATGAATCCATGGGCATTCTCCCACAGGACGAAGCTGAGAAGTACTTGAACCTGATGAAGAAGGCTCTTTCCGGTAAACTCGGAAAGAACCTGATCGATATTATCTTCTCCACAGAACAGGTAGCTGACAGTGACGAGCATCGCCTCCTCATGGCGCTGCGTGATTCGGAACTGAAAGACGGTGAGATCCGTGAGGAGTTTTATCAGAAGATCATCAACTCTCTTGACCTTGGGGACAGCAACTACCTGATCCTCCTGGCACATGACACATACGATGTCCCCCATAAGAATAAAAACGACGAGATGGATGCAGATGCGTCTGATACCGTATTCTCCTATGTCGTTTGCTGTGTCTGCCCTGTGAAGGAGCGCAAGGCTGAATTGGGCTTCTTCCCCGGAGACAATGAGTTCCACAGTTGTGCCGGTCAGATCGTTGCCGCACCGGAACTGGGATTCTTGTTCCCCGCCTTTGACGATCGTGCGGCCAATATCTACAATGCCTTGTTCTATTCCAGAAAGGCAGACGAGATTCACCAGGAAGTCATCGACAGCGTATTTCATACCACAGCCCCCATGTCTGCCGCTGAGCAAAAGGAAGCATTCCAGAATGCTCTCAGCGAAGCTTTGGGTGATGCCTGCAATATGGAACTGGTCCAGTCCATCCATGACCGACTCCGCGACCAGATTGAGCAGCATAAGGAGAGCCACAACCCCGAACCGCTGGAACTCTCTGTCAGTGATGCGGCAGTAATTCTGCGCGATAACGGAGTGGAAGAGGAGAAGATCCTTGCGTTCCGTGATAATTGCTCCGCCCAGTTTGGTGATGGAGCAACGCTGAATCCGGCAAATCTGATTGATAGCAGTCGTTTTGAGGTGAAGACCGCTGATGCGACGATTTCGGTTGATCCGGAGCATAGCTACTTGGTCGAGACAAGAATCATTGATGGTCGTAAGTACCTGCTCATTCCCGCAGACGAGGATATCGAAGTCAATGGATTTGGTGTACGGGTCAAAGGCGAGTAAACGAAGATCGACTACGGAGGAATAAAGATGGAATATAACAAATTGATCGCAGAGATGTCCCTTTCGGATGAGGTGGAGGGCTTCTATGTTTTGAAAGCTGCATATCCCAAGACGACCGCTACCGGCAAGCCGTTTCTGAGTGCCTCTCTGTCGGATCGATCCGGCTCCATCGAAATAAAAGTATGGGACTATTCGGGTCCCATCTCCTCTGTAGATGAAGGCAATGTTGTGAAGATCCGTGGCACTGTCTCCGAGTTCAGAGGCACCCCGCAGATCACTGTCGATCGGATCCGTTTGGCTGACGGCAACGATACATATGATCTGTCCGCATTGGTCCCGGTGGCACCCATTGATGTTGACACCACCATGGCAGAAGTGGAAAGACTGATCAACTCGATCGCTGATGCTGATTACAGGAAGATCTGCAGCACAATGATGGCCCGACACAAGGAGTCCCTGAAGTCGATCCCGGCCGCTAAAAGCGTTCACCACGGCTTTATCTCCGGACTCCTGATGCACACTGCGACCATGATGAAAACGGCTGATTTCCTGGCCGGCCTTTACGGGGATATCATCGATCGCAGCCTGCTGCTTGCCGGCACGTTCCTGCATGACTTTGCCAAAGAGAGCGAGTTTACCTTCTCTCAGCTCGGCCTGGTCACGGAATACTCGGTGAAGGGACAGCTTCTTGGCCATCTCGTGATGGGCGCACAGGAAGTTGCCAACGTAGCTGCAGAACTGGGGATCACCGAGGACAAGTCCGTTTTGCTGCAGCACATGATCCTCTCCCATCACGGGGAACCCGAATTTGGCGCGGCAGTGAAGCCCATCTGTGCGGAAAGCGAACTGCTCTCCCAGATCGATATGATCGACAGCCGGATGGAAATCTACCGTGAGACCCTGGCTGGCCTCCAGGTGGGAGAGGTGAGCAACCGTGTCTTCGCACTGGACAAAAGAGTGTTCAAACCTCATGAACTGAATGGGTGACCGATATGGCTATTGGAGAGAAATATGCCCCACTGGGGAAATGGCTGAAAGAACACGGGGGAGATTCTGTTAAGCTGACTTTCGATGAGCTGAACCGGATTATCCCAATCCCCAATCACGCATATAAGAACAGACCATCCTGGGCAAATCTTTCGAACCCGGCATCTTTCTGCTCCAGTTGGATCAGTGCGGGATATGTCGTGGATTCCATTAGTTTAGAGGAACAATGGGTCGTATTCAGGAAAGGTGAAGTCCAGGGCCACACGCATCATGCAAAATCGTCTTACCGTGTTGTGGATCAGAAAAAACTTGCTGAAGCCATACAATCCGGATACGAGTGTTATGACAGTATGGAGAAAGATTCACATCACCGGTATCTCTCTTGGGAATACTGCCATGAAGCGTTTCGGCTGAATAGGCGCCCACAGATAGATGCCACGATCGACTACCTCTGCCTACACCTGGCCTGGTATCTTGCCAGTTGGGGTATGCTTCGAAACTCTTTCCTCATGCAGAAGGATTACAAGATCCATACGGATGTTGTCCGTTTGATTTATCAGCCGGAGTGGGATGATCTCTGGGACATTTCTCCTGAGAAACTCGCACAGGAATCCTATGCTGACCGCATCATGAGACTCAGCGAGCGCATTACGGAAGCCTATGTGGCGTCTGGCGCCGGCATCCCAACGGATACCCTGCTTACTAAGATCCTGCTGGGTACTGTGGGCTGCGTGCCTGCCTATGATCGATATTTCAAAAAGGCTCTTGCTGACACCGGTGCAGCATCCCAAGTATTCAGCGCGAAGTCTATCAGGACACTCGGAAACCTGTACCTTACTCATGAGGATGATTTCGAAAAGCTCCGGAAGCATTGTAGCAGCCGAATTGAATATCCAGCAGCTAAGATCTTGGATATGTGCTTTTTTGAGTATGGCTTCCAGAGAGATACTGAAAGCCAGGACGAGAGAGAATAACGTGTTCGATTTATGAGGAGAAAGCCACCATGAAGAAGACTTATGAACCAGAAACGAAGAAAGCCATCGAGCAGGTTATTGATGTGTTCAATGACTATATCCGGACATCGACGCATTTTGAGCTGCTATGGTCGGATAAGGTGGGCTATATCTACATCAGCATTGACAATGTGCAAGGTAGCATCGGCGATACCGGTTGCTGCGTAGTTAATTGTGGCGAAGAGTTGTTTGATAAACTCGTATGGGAATTGGCAGTTGATATCATGGAGGAAGTCGGTCACACCATTGATCCCACTGAAGCAACGCTATTGGAGCGCAGAGAAATAGAACGGCGGATCCAACCTTATTTGGATCAGTTGCCCGCTTATCAAGACCGACTCCAGCGCGTTTTTACAAGGGAGAAAGACTGATTTGTTTGGGCTTTGTTGAGACTGGAAACATTTATACCAGTAGTTTTTCATGAGGTACGAATTGGGCAAGGTTACATCCAAAAAGCAATCTCCACCTCATCTTTTCAAGGTTGTGCTTTTGATTACGACATGATAATATTAAGATATATGTTCGTGGGTATCCCTCAATACTACTGTAGTTCATTATTGAATGCTCCCGTTCCGCTCTGCTTTATTGATGCGAGGTAAAGATGATTAAGTACTTATGTAGAAAGTGCAATATAACAACTGAATTGTCAGAATGCCCGCATTGTGGCGAAAGGACAGAAATTATCAATTCGGCGGTCTATTGGTGTGATTGCTGTAATATTCCCACTTTTGATGAATACTGTCCAAATTGTGGTTCCAAAGGAAAGAG
>JBJDYH010000388.1:0-59856 GCA_051867135.1 Faecousia sp.
GGCTGGGGCCGCAGACAATGTCGCTGGCGGGGGTCGCGGCGTAAATCAGGCCGTGCTTGCTGGGCTTCTGGGCAGGGGAGAGAACCTCCACGATGGGGCTGGTGCCGCTCTTGGCGATGGAGCCCATGGCCTTTTCTACGATGTTTGCCAGACCGCCCTTTTTGTTGCCGGGGGTGGGGTTGGCATCCCGGCCTACGCCGCCGGCAGCCAAGTATTCATCGTACCATTTCATTTCCTCGGCGAGGCGATCCCGAACCTCCTCGTTTACGCACCGGGCAGCCAGCATGGGAACGCCGTCCCGAACTTCGGTAACTTCGCTGAACATAACGGTGCCGCCACCCCGGACGATCATATCCGCTGCGTAGCCCGCGCTGGGGTTGGCGGTAATGCCGCTGAAAGCATCGCTGCCGCCGCATTGCATACCGATCAGCAGCTCGCTCAGGGGCAGTTCCTCACGGCGGCGCCGGTTCAGCTTTTGCAGCTTCTTATCTGCCATTTCCAGAATGGCGTTCATCATAGCGTCGTGACCGGCCCAGTCCTGCAGGGTCAGCACATTTTCCGGGGTGATGTCCTCGGGGGGCAGCACCCGGTCATAGGTCAGCTTTTCACAGCCAAGACCAACTACCATAATTTCCCCGCCGAAGTTGGGGTGACGGATGACATTGGTAATGGCACGGATGGGAATGTGAGCCAGCGGCGCATTGATTGCCACGCCGCAGCCGTAGGGATGGGTCACAGCCACAACGCCGTCCACATTGGGATACTTGGGCAGCAGCTCCTTTTTGATGCGCTCTACGGCAACCTTCAAAACACCGGCAGCGCACTGCACGGTGGTGACGATGCCCAGCAGATTCCGGGTTCCGGCGGGGCCAACCTTGTTACGGTAGCCCATCCAAGTAGTCCGAGGAGGCTCCGGCAGCTTCTCGGCGGGAAGGATGTTGGTTCCGAAAGGCAGGTTTTCCACGGAGGGGCTTTCCGGCAGATCCAGCATGTGCTCATTGATCCACGCACCTGCGGGGATGTCCTTTTTGGCGTAGCCAAGGGTTACGCCGTAGCGGATGATGTCGCCGCCGGCGGGGATATCCACCAGCGCAATTTTATGCGCCTGGGGAATTGGCTCCAAGGTGGACAGGCCGGGCAGGATTTCCACACCCGCTGCCATATCCTGAACCGCAACGGCTACATTGTCGATATCACTAACTTGAATGGTAAGACGGCTCATAGCAATCACCTCATTTTGTTTTTTACAATCATAAGGTAACAGAAATGGACGGGATATGCAATCGACAAAACCAATAAGAAGATATCTGCTTTTTTGACGAAAGAGTAATTTTTTCAAAATCTGAAACGGATATTTCAGGAAATGGAATAACTTTGCAGTTTTTTCCTGCGCAAACTGCATACCGAGAGCGAGAAAACCGGTTTCTCAAAATGAAACGATAGTGAAATGAGAGTTTCAAATTATGAAAAGGAATGCAGTATGGATAAAAACAGAGCCTGAGTTTGGGTATTCCGTGAATAGACAAACCCTCAAAGAACCGCTAAAATTTGGATAGAACAAGAAGCCGCATGAGGCTTTTTGAGGACTTATTCCAAAGCCCGGTCTATGAGATGTTTCCCTTCCCAAGTACGATACAAGGAGTTGTTATCCATGAATCAAGCGTTACGAGCCGACGCGGATGCCATCATTGCCGCTTCCATTGAAGCGGTAAAGCCGGATGAAGCGGTACAAAGGGCACTTCAATCCTTCCGCCCCGGCGCGGGAAAAACGCTGCTGGTGGCAGCCGGCAAGGCGGCGTGGCAGATGGCCTTCGCAGCCGTCCGCTGTCTGGGAAAAGTGGACGGCGGCGTGGTGGTTACCAAATACGACCATGTGAAGGGAGAAATTCCCGGTGTCATTTGCTGCGAGGGCGGCCATCCCGTGCCGGATGAGGGCAGCTTTTCCGGTACAAGAAAAGCGCTGGAGCTGGTAAAAAACCTGACGCAGGAGGATACCGTGATTTTTTTGCTGTCCGGCGGCGGCAGCGCCTTGTTTGAAAGCCCTCTGGTGGATGCCGGGGAGCTTCAGGACATTACCCGGCAGCTATTGGCCTGCGGTGCGGACATTGTGGAAATGAACACCATCCGCAAGCGGCTTTCTCAGGTCAAGGGTGGGCGGTTTGCCCGGCTTTGCGCTCCGGCAGAGGTGTTCAGCATTGTGCTCAGCGACATTTTGGGAGACCCGCTGGATATGATTGCTTCCGGCCCTGCCTACCCGGACTCCACCACCTGCCATCAGGCTCTGGACATTGCGAAAAAGTATCATCTTAAACTGAGTGACCGCGCATGGGAGCTGCTGGCTCAGGAAACCCCCAAGGAGCTGACAAATGTAACCACCCATATTACCGGCTCCGTCCGGGAGCTGTGCGCTGCGGCAGCGAAAAAGTGCGAAGAAATGGGCTATACCCCGGTCATGCTGACGGATCAGCTATGCTGTGAAGCCCGCCATGCGGGAAGCTTCCTTGCCTCCATTGCCTGTACCCACCAAAATACGGGCAAACCCATGGCTTATCTTGCCGGAGGTGAAACCGTTGTCCGCCTGACGGGTAAGGGCATGGGCGGCCGGAATCAGGAATTGGCGCTCGCTGCTGCCCCCGGGCTGGATGGGCTGAATGCGGCGGTATTCAGCGTGGGCAGCGACGGAACCGACGGACCTACCGATGCCGCCGGCGGCTATGTAGACGGAGAAACCATGACGCATCTGCGTGAAAAGGGCATTGATGTGTTCGCGGTTTTGCAGGATAACGATGCCTACCATGCGCTGGCACAAACCGGCGGCCTGATTTTTACCGGAGCAACGGGAACCAATGTCAATGATGTCGCTGTTTTGCTGATAAAATAAATGGAAATAAAGACATCTGCATCGAAAAGGAGTAATGAATATGAATACAGAGTATATGAAAGGCGTAGTCGTTCCCATTTTGACACCCATTGATGAAGAGGAAAGAATCGACGAAAGGAAACTCCGTGACCAAGTGGATTATGTCATTGAAGGCGGCGTGCTTGGTATCCTTGCCTTTGGCAGCAACGGCGAATTCTATGTCATCGAAGAGGACGAGATGAAGCGCGGCCTTCAGATTATGGTCAGTCAGGCGGCGGGCAGAGTTCCGGTCTACTTCGGCATTGGCGCAATCAGCACAAAAAAATGCATTCGCCTTGCCCAAATGGCAGTAGAAAACGGCGCGTCCTGCATTTCCGTTCTCCAGCCCATGTTCCTGAAGCCCACGGAGGAGGAGCTTTTCACCCATTTCAAGGCCATTGCGGATGCCGTACCTGAGACACCTGTACTGCTCTATAATAATCCCGGCCGTGTGGGCTATACCCTTTCCGGCAATTTGGTAGAGCGGCTCGCCCATGAGGTGGAAAACATTGTGGGCATGAAGGATACCAGCGGCGATATGACCCAGACGGCAGAGTTCATCCGCAGAACCAGAGATGTGCAGTTTCGGGTATTTGGCGGAAAGGACACTCTTTTGTACGCATCATTGTGCCACGGCGCGGTGGGCGGCGTATGCACGGCGGCAAATTTCATGCCTGAGCTGATTACGGATATCTATAACAAATATATGGCCGGGGATATTCAAGGCGCTCTGGAAGCCCAGTTTAAGCTCAACCCGGTTCGCCTTTCCATGGATGGCGCCAGCTTCCCCGTGGCGGCAAAGGATATGGCAAACCTGAGAGGGCGCAATGTTGGTCTGCCCTATACGCCCAACCTGCCTACCCCCGAAGGCCCTGTCCTTGAAAACATCAAGACGCAGATGCGCAAGGTCGGCCTTCTGGACTGAAAAAGTGTCCATAGAATCGCGGACAAGGATATGGAAAAACTCTGGTGAAGTCCTGTGGCGGCAGACGATTTCATCAGAGTTTTTCTATAGACAATCGGAAAAGCAATGTGTTCCTCCGGGGATTCACAGAAAATTCACAAATTGAAATAAAAAAAGTATTGACCGATTCTATCTTCCGTAGGATAATCGGTTTTGCAAAAATGACAAAAGCAATTCATACCCTATGCGGGATGATTCTGTAGAAAAAGGCAGATTCATACGAGTTCCCACCGCCAAAGGCGGTCGGGCGAGTCTTCGCCCGGTTAAAACGGTTCAAACCGTTTTAACGAGAAATAGTATTAGAAAGAAGGCATATCATGGCAAAGGATATGACAAAAGGGCGGATTCTTCCGCAGCTTACCGTATTCGCAATTCCCTTGATTTTAGGAAATCTGTTCCAGATTATGTATAATGCCGCCGATTCCATAATTGTGGGACATTTTGTGGGAGACGATGCGTTGGCAGCCGTGGGAACTGCGGGGCCAATTATGAATATGGTCATTCTTTTCGTCAGCGGAATGTGCATGGGCGCAGGCATCCTTATGAGCACCATGTTCGGCGCGAAAAACATGGAGAAGCTGGAAAAGCAAATCAGCACAACGCTGATTGGCGGGCTGGTATTCTCCCTTGGCATTGCGGCGATTATGATGGTGCTTGCAAAGCCTGTTCTTTCCCTGCTGAACACGCCAAAAGACATTATCGACAGCGCTGCGACTTATCTTAGAATTATCTTTCTGGGATTGATATTCACATTTATCTATAATTTCCTTGCCAATACCCTCAGAGCGCTGGGAGACAGCCGGACACCCTTGTACTTTCTGGTCATCAGCGCTGTATTCAACATATTGGGAGACCTGTTCTTTGTAGTTGTGCTGGACTGGGGCGTGGGCGGAAGCGCCATATCCACCGTTCTGTCAGAGGCTTTGTGCTGCCTGTGCTGCGGCGTATATGTAAAGCTGCGGGTACCTATCCTGTGTCTGGGAAAGAAATGGAGAGTCTTTGAAAAACAGTACCTTTGGCAAACCCTTTCCTATGGACTGACCAGCGCGCTGCAGCAGATGTGTGTGCAGCTTGGCAAGATTCTTGTGCAGGCCATTATCAATTTGCAGGGTGTAGCCTTTATTGCGGCCTTTACAGCCATTAACCGGATTGACGATTTCGTGCTGTCGCCGCAGCACAATATTGCCCATGCGACCACCACATTTTTGGCACAGAACCGTGGCGCGGGAAATGTGGAACGGATAAAGAAGGGCTGCCTGTGCGGTGCCTTTATGGAAGTGGTATTCTCGTTGTGTGCAAGCGTTGCGGTCTATTTTGCCGCAGAGCCGCTCATGTGCCTGTTTGTGGATAACGAGGAAAGCGTGGAAGTGGTTACACTCGGCGTATCTTACCTGAAAATCATTGCGTTTCTGTACCTTATGCCCGCCATCACCAACATCGTGCAGGGCATTTTCCGTGGTCTTGGGGATTTGAAGGTAACTTTGGTAAGCACCATAGCCAATATGGGCGGCAGAGTCGCTGCAGCCTATATCCTGATTAGCATTTTGAAAAAAGGCTTCTCTGCGCTTGCGTGGTCAAATTTCTGGGGCTGGACAGTTATGCTGCTTCTTGAGCTGCCCCTATTGTTCAAAACTCTCTCGAAAATGCGTGCGGGGCAAACCGCAAAATGGAAATAGGAGAATGCGTATTGGCTTCCATCAGCCGCTCGATAAATTGGAATTTGGTGGTAGATGCAATGGCACACGGTTCGTCCCTACGATAGGGTTGCATCCCGTGCTGTAGGGGCCGATGCCCACATCGGCCCTCTCCAATGTTACGGATTCGCCGCAGTTTTGTAAAAAAATGATTCTGCATCCCGCGGGCCGATGTGGGCATCGGCCCCTACAATAACCAATTCGCCATAATCCAATTTGTCGCTTTTCTGAGCAAAGCATTTATGCACAAAGTATTATTTTCAGCACGCCCCCAACCGCGGCAGCGGTTGGGGGCGTGCGCTTATATCCTTCTCAATGGCAGATTTCAGAAGAATGAGTCTCCCCGCTTGGTTGTTTTGAAACTGTCCGGGTCATTTTCATGGCAATGGCCAAGCTCAGCAGGGCCCCTGCGAATTTCCCGCCCAGCAGCGGCATAATGAGATCAGGCTGGGTACCGGCAGCAAATCCCATGTGGGCCGCAAAGGCAGAGGCACCGCAGACCAAGAACGCACCGCACAGAACTTTTCCCCGCTGATCCATATCCCGTACCATCGCCAGAGCAGGCATCACCGTAATGGTACCGACGATGATCCCGGTGGCGCTGGCATCGTTCAGGCCGGTTTTCCTGCCGATCCAGCGAAACGGCTTGGAAAGACTCCTGCGAAGCAGCTCCGCCAGCGGCAAACTTCCCAACATGACAATGGCGATGGAGCCTACAATCTCCAACGCATCCGTTGCGGATGCCAGCCCCGGCGCAATGGTGATCCCCACGATATGCTGTACCGCCGCCAAAATCAGACCGATGGTTGCCGCAATCTGAATCAGCCGGGCAAAGCCGGAAAACAGACGGATCGTCCTGGCCGGAAACCGGATCAGACCCAAAAGCAAAAGGGCGGACAAGAGGAAAATGGGGATACATTGATAAAGGAGCGTTCCGATTGCCAGACCCTGAAGCAGCCCACCGACCAAAATGCCCGCGGGAAGAGAGATCAGCCCCGCCAGCAGTCCCTTCAGGAAGAACGGCCGATCCGCTTCCGGCAGAACACGCATTCCCACAGGAATGGTAAATACCAGCGTGCAGCCGAACATAGAAGAAACAATAATGCCGGAGAACCGCCCGATTTCCGGGTTCTGCGCCAGCTCCATGGATAGTTGGTAGCCGCCCATATCAATGGCAAGAATGCTCCCAAACATGGCAGGATCCATTCCCACAGCAGAAAAAGCCGGACGGATGATACCTCCCAACAAAGAGGAAACAAAGGGCGCAAGGCATATGATGCCGGTCATGGAGAGCGCCATAGGCCCCATCAGGAGAAAGCCTTCGTCAAATTTTTGCCCGAGCCCGAACCGATTCCCCAGAATCTTATCCACGCCGCCCAGCACCACACCGGCGGCAATCAAAATCATTAGTACGCTGCTCATAGCGATTTTCCCATGACGGATTCCATATCGTCAACCGTCCTGACAATACCGGCGGACTGATTCTCACGCCCGGCAAACAGCAAAGCAATCGAACCGGGGCGCATGGAAGCGGCAAACCGCTGACGGTTGCCGATGTAAAAAGACTTATCCATTTTATCCTCTCTCTCAAAATCATTATTTTTGGCGCGTTGTGAAAGGAATCTGAAACAGTAACAATGAAATATCCATAGTGACGATTCTGTGGAAGAATTCAGAAAAAACGCCAAAAAAGATCGAACGCTATGGACTTCCAGAATTATACCATTGAACATCCCGAAGGGCAACACCTTTTCGCAACCAAAATAGCACAAGATATCCCTTGCATTTTATTTACAGGTGTGCTATCATATTTGCGAACTAAATAAAGAAAAGGTGCTGCCGCCGTTAGGCGGGGGGAATCGGGTGAAAATCCCGGCGAGTCGGTCACTGTGAAGCGCTTTGGAAGCGATAAGTCAGATTACCCTGTGGCAGTTCCTTGACTTCTGCCGGAACCGGAAGCCCAAGCCAGACCCCTTCATGGGGTCTTGTTGTGCTCCCTCTGCGGTGGAAATGCAGAGGGATTTTTCTTTTGCCCGAACGGGGCGGGGAATAAAAAATCCACCCCATATATTGTGATTACATGGCTGGCGTACCCCCTTGCGCCGCCTGTAATATAAACTGCCGTTGTATCCGTCCTCCTTGGGAACGGGGGACGGATGCATGGCAGATCACCCGGTAATGCTTCAACAGAAAGTCAGGTGGAATATGAACATAGAACAACGCATAGAATTGACTCCCCAGGAGGAGAAACTGATCCGGCTGATTCGGTCGATTGGGTACGGTGAAGTTCATGTTTTTGTAAAAGAAAGCAAGCCCATCCGTGTGGAGGAGATCAAAAAGAGCATTCGGCTCGACTAATGGGAATACCATAAATGATATTTCGTTGAACTGACGGAAGAACCGAGGTTCGACAGGCAGAAAGCCCATAGGGGCAGCCTGTCTGCCGGGCTTTTTTCTTTGGGGAAAAACGCGCGGCATTACCCTTAACTCCGCCTTTCAGGCGTTCTGATATAACCAACAAAAAGGAGGATTCTTATGAAAAAAAGATTTCTGGCATTTTTCCTGGTATTCGTCATGGTGCTGGGACTGCTGCCGGCAAACACCGCATTCGCGATCGGTGACACGGATCAGATTATCACAGTCGAGAAATACGACGAGAACGGGAATGGTACATTTCTGCTGATGCCAACCCGCATTACACGATCCAACACCAGTTACGCATACAGGTGGATTCAAAACGCGGTTGGAAGCGGGAATATCAGCATCGAGGATTATTCCTATATTACCGCCTATGTGGATGCCGACCAGGACGACGGGTGGCTGAACAACGGCGATATCTCCGACTCCTCCAAATGGCTGGCATCCGTGAACGGCACAGTCTACGAGGATGTGAGCTATTTCTACGGGAGCGAGATCAATGTCCTGCGGATTGTGTTCTCTCCCTCCGGCACCGGTTCTGAGTTTGGCTTGAGCAATGCGGGCTATTGTGATTTAGGCAGCATGGCGGTGAACAAGGATGCCCTTGTGGAGCTGGCTTCCCGGTATTCCGCGTCTGACTTTGCAGCCGGCTCTGCCCAGGCCACCGCTTATCAGACGGTTCTGGACACCATTCTGGATCTGGATGCGACAGCGGCGGATGTAGCCAGCGCTAAGACTGCTTTTGAAAATGTGCTGAGTTCCTCGGCTACCGGCATTGAACTCTCTCCCGAGAGCCTGACGGTGCTGGTTGGCCGAACCAGTACGGCAACGGCAGTACTGACGCCTGCTACCGCAACCGACACAATCACCTGGACGACCGGGGATGCAAGCATCGCAACGGTAGACCAGAACGGCACCGTGACCGGCGTTACAGAAGGAACCACCACGCTGACGGCTAAAGTTAACGATTCGGTCTCTGCCACCATCCCCGTTACCGTCAAGACCGTTGGTGTCACCGGGATTCAGTTGGCAGATGTTACGATGAACGAGCGGGACATCCTGCAGCTGACGGCGGCTATTGAACCGGAAGACGCCACGGATACGGTTACCTGGAGCGTGGCGGATCCGACAATTGCATCCATCACGGAGGATGGTATCGTCACCGCCATTCAGGCAGGCATCACCACTGTGACCGCCACTGCCGGCGGAATTTCCGAATCCGCCGCTTTGACGGTGGTTGCCGGCCCCTATGTCTTCTTTGCGTACAGCGACGGCAGAGACAATCAGTACATGGCCGCCGACGGCTCCTTTACCCTCAGCTCCCTGGATGAAGGCTATTTCAAGGTTGCCAACACCGGCGACACCGCCTGGTGGGAAAACGAGGAGAAAATCGACGCAGGCTGGGGCAGCGTGACCTACCATTGGTATGTGAACCGGGAAACCGGCGAATGGCATCCCTCCGGTCAGCAGCCCACCAAGCCCATCACCGTGACGGCGGGCAGCTTTACCAAGAGCTTTACTATCAACTATGAGGCAACCTCCGGCATTACGGAGCTGAAAGCCTATATTAACGGTATCGAAGTGACCGATGACGCACCCTATGAAGTTACCGGATGTATCTCCGGTGTTTCGGTGACTACCAAAGGTCTCAAAGACGGCAAGTGGATTGATGTCCCTGTGCAGGCCCTGCACTATGACACCAGCGACAATGTCTACTATAACTTCCGCTTTGTCGGCAATGAACTGGTGATTGATCGGGCCGGCAACGCTACCATGGCCGTCTCTCTGAAGGGCGAGAGCGTCTGCACCACCTTCAAGGTTGTCTGCAATGAGGTTCTGGCGACTGCCATGCGGATTGTGGTGCCGGAAACCGCCGAAATCGGCGACTGGGATGCGGTTCCCAACCAGTATGTGGGCTTGCGGCCCTTTACCGGCTTTGACATCGAGTTTACGCCTGCCAACGCCACCAACCGAGATGTGATCTGGACGGCTCTGACGCCTGATATCGCGGAGTATTTCGATCTTCACAGCGCGGGCATCGTTCCCAAGAAGGCTGGCACCGCAAGATTCACCGTGACCAATGCCACCGATTCCTCCCTGACCCAGGAGGTGGAGGTCACCTTTGTATACAAGAATCCGCTGACCGCTGCCGCTGCCGATGCGGACACCTACACGCTGAATCCGGGTGAAACTCAGGTGCTGACCATCAATGTCATCCCTGAAAACGCTACCGAGCAGCGGTTCACCTGGACTTACAGCCAGGACGGGATCGTGGAAGTTACCGACGAAATTAAGACCAGCGAGGACGGCCTCACCGCCTGGGCGGTTCATTCCATCAAGGCCCTGAAAGCCGGCACCGTTACCGTCACCGGCACGCCCTGGGACACTACTGGCGGCTGCGGGAATGTCACTTTCACCGTGACGGTCAATAAAGACAGCTCCATGGATTATGAGACGGTCAGCCTCAAGGTCGGTGACAGTATCCCCTATATCGATATGACAGGCGACTACACCGGCACCAATGTGAGCACGGGGATTGCGTCCATTGCCCTGGAGAGCGTATCCGTCGAGGCCACTGTTGGCTATCTGGGCAGCAATGCCAACTACAATGAATCTTTCGTTAACCTTTCCGCTTGCCTGTACGACTTTGTCAAAACCGGCGATACTTGGACGATCATCGGAACAGATGCTAACGGCAATACCGTGTACCTGTACCCCGGCAACGGCAAGGATGTGGCGGGTGGAGACAGAAGCTCCGGCTATCCCAATACTACCTCCGTTCCCGATGGCATGACCATCTCCATCACTCAGGGAAGCGAAACCGGCTCTTTCTACCTTACCAGTAATGTAAATGCCTGGGACAACGGCAAGGGTGCGTATCTGTACTTTAACCGTTCCGGTTACAGATGGGATCGTGTGGAAGATGTTGGTACCAATACCTCCTACCAGACGAACTGCTCCTTGTACCTGTACCGGGCTGCTGAAGACGGCGAGACCTCCAGCGCGGAGATCCCCGGCTATGTCCGGGTTACCAGCGTCAGCGACCTGACGGATGGACAGTACCTGATCGCGGCCCCCGGCAGCAGCTGCTATTATGTGGCCTATCCCAATGCCGGCACCGATAATCTCTATTGCCAGATTGCCCGGGTGGCTACCGGATCGGTGAACGGTACTAAGCTGACCATCACCGGCTTGTCCGCTGGCAAGACCTCCGTGATCGTGGGCAAGACTCAGTACGACATTACCGTAAAGGATCCGCTAAAGGAGCTGGAAGCCGATTGGCCCAGTTTCCGTGGCAACGATCAAAACAACGGCATCACCTCTGCCGAAACCCCCAGAAGCGCTGAAGAAACGGAACTGAAATGGGTTCAGCAGATTTCCACCGGTTGGTCTGATGCCCCCAGCCCCATGATTCTGGTGGACGATACCGTGATCACTATGGCGGGCAGTACGCTGAAAAAGTTGAGCATCACCGACGGCTCCGTTGTCGCTTCCGCCGCTATGGATGCGGCTACCAGTTGGGGCTCCACGCCGCCTTTCTATGCGGACGGTTATATCTTCTGCCAGTTGGGCGGCGGCAAGGTTCAGGCTTTCAACGCCGAAACTCTGGAATCCCTGTGGGTTTACACCGATGAAAATGGGGGTCAGGCCCAGAGCCCCATCGCTTATTCCGACGGGAAGGTCTATGTGGGCTTCGGATACGGCAAAGAATATGCCTTTGTCTGCCTGAATGCCGCCGATGGCAGTCTTCTCTGGCGGGAAGTGGATTCCCAGGGCTATTACTGGGCCGGTCCCGTTGTGGCAGGCAACTATGTAATCTGCGGCAATGATAACGGCACCGTTACCAGCCGAAACAAGCTCACCGGCGATCTGATCAGCGAATTGAGCGTTGGCGAAAAGGTTCGCTCCTCCATCTGCTATGACGGCGGCAGAATCTTCTTTACCGTCTACAACGCCCAGTTGTGCTGGGCGGACTTGAACACCGAAACCGGCGAACTGACCAACCTGTCCAAGGTGGACTGCTCTGCCTACGGCACAAATTCCACCAGCACCCCCGTGGTGTATGACGGCATTGCCTACATCGGTGTGGGCGGCTGGAGCGGCAACAAGAGCGTTGTGGCTGTGGATACCGGCACCGGCTCCATCCTTTGGAACGTTGACGAGCCTGCTTATCCCCAATGCTCCATTCTGCTGTCCACGGCCTATGCGGAAGACGGCTATGTGTACCTGTATGTAACATATAATGGTACGCCCGGCGGTGTCAATGTCATCAAGGCAAAGGCCGACGGAAGCGAAGCCACTCAGGAAACACTGTATAACGCCTCCGGCTATGAAAACTACTGCATTTGCAGCGTCATCGCCGGCAGCGATGGCACGCTGTACTACAAAAACGATACCGGCTGCATCTTTGCGCTGAGCAAGGCTGCGCCTAAGACGGATCCGGCGGTGGAGCAAGTCATCGGCCTGATTGATGCCATTGGCACCGTCACCCTGGAATCCGAGGGCGCAATCACCGCCGCCAGAACGGTTTACGATGCTTTGACGGATGCACAGAAGCCTTTGGTGACAAACTATGATGTCCTGGTTGCCGCCGAAGCGGCACTGGCGGCGCTGAAGCAGCCTGTAGGCCCTGAAACGATTGAAGTCAGCCTGACGGTGCTGGGTGACAGCGCCCACGGCGAAAGCGGCGATGTGCATACCCTCTCCGGCAGCAATCTGGAGGTGTGGGTGGCGGAGCACACCTATACGGTGGATGCCGACGCGACGGTATGGGATTTGGTCAAGCTGGTTCTGGACGAGAAGGAGATTACCTATTCCAACCCCACCGGCAGCTACCTTGTTTCCATGACCAAGGGCGGTGTCACTCTGGGCGAGTTTACCAACGGTCAGAATTCCGGCTGGATGTACACCCTGAACGGCAGACATCCCAATTTGGGTATGGGCCAGCAGACCCTGACGGATGGCGATGCGGTCGTTCTCCACTACACCGACGATTACACCCAGGAGCGAAGCCGGATTCAGGTGAATGTGACCATTGCGAATGCAGGCCGGATCGTTATGGCAATGGAGAGTGTCTGCGTGACTGATTTGGACGACGACGGCAGGTTCAATGTGGATGAGGTTCTCTACGCCGCCCACGAAGCCGGTTACACCGGCGGTGCTGCCGCAGGCTATGCCTCCGAAGTGGGCGCATACGGCCTGAGCATTACCAAACTGTGGGGCGATGAGAGCGGCGCTTTTGGCTACTGGCTGAATCACGCTTCTTGCTGGAGTTTGGCGGATGAAGTCCAAAGCGGCGACTATGTGGTTGCTTTCATTTACAAGGATCAGACCGGCTGGAGCGATGCTTACGCAAAGTTTGACAAGCAAAGCTATACTTCCGCGGGAGAACTGACGGTTACTCTGGAAAAGGCAGGCTACGATGAAAGCTGGAATACCGTGTTCTCCCCCCTGTCTGGTGCAGCCATCACCGCCTATGACATGGACGGCAAGGCGCTGAATGTCAATGCCTATACCGTCACAGACAACGGTGGCGGCACCTATACCATTTCCTTCACCCAGAGCGGAGAATACACCCTGATTGCAGCGGGTGGCGAAGCAGCCGTTGTGCCCGCTGTCAGCAAGGCTAGCGTAACCATTACAAACAAGGACACCGATCCCGAGAAGATTTACAGGGAAACCGGCGACCTGCTGGCAGGTCAAGAAACATCCAAGTTTGTATTCGGTTCCGAGTGGGTTGCCCTTGGCCTGGCCCGGAGTGACCGGGATGTGCCGGATAGCTACTATGAGAGCGTTGTGGAGTATGTCAAGGCTTGCATTGACGAAAATGAACGGCTAAGCAGCACCAAGTCCACGGAAAATTCCCGCCTGATTCTGGCCCTGACAGCCCTTGGCTATGATGTGACCGATGTGGGCGGACACAATCTGCTCACCGGCCTGAACAGCATGAGCTACATTCAGAAGCAGGGAATCAACGGCTCCGTTTGGGCGCTGATCGCCTTTGACTCCCACGATTACCCCATCCCCGCGGGCGATGTGACCCGGGATAAGCTGATTGAAACCATTCTCGCTGCACAGCTTCCCGACGGCGGCTGGGCTTTCAGCGGAACCAAGGCTGACAGCGATATGACCGGTATGGCCCTGCAGGCACTGGCACCCTACTATGGGACGAACGATGAGGTCAAGACCGCTGTTGACAAGGCGATTGCAAAGCTGTCCGATATGCAGCTTGCAGACGGCAGCTTCTTTACCTACAATACCGATGGCAGCACCTATGCCAACGCGGAATCCACGGCGCAGGTGATTGTGGCGCTGACTGCTTTGGGCATCAACCCCGAGACCGATGCCCGGTTCATCAAGAACGGCTGCTCCGCGCTGGACGCTCTGTGCGGCTTTGCCGTGGACGGCGGCGGCTTCCAGCATATCGCAAATGGTGAGTGGAACAGTATGGCAACCGAGCAGGGCTACTATGCTCTGGCATCCTACTTCCGGTTCCTGAACGGAAAGACCAGCCTGTATGATATGCGCGATGTGACCATCCGGGAAAACAACCCCGCTGAGCCTGAGACCCCGGCCACCGGTGATGAGAGCAATGTCATGCTCTTTACTGTGACCATGTTTGCTTCCATGCTGGGTCTGGCACTTGTGCTTGCGGTAAACAAGAAGAAGTATACAAAGTAATTCCTTTTCTCAAATATGCAGGGTACAGCCCCCGGCTGTGCCCTGCACACACAACTTTTTTCTCATACGGAGAGCAAAACGGCCTGTTCGGGCGGTGGTGATATCCCTCTTTCATCACCGTCCGGGCAACGGCGTTGCTCGCCGTATTTCTTGCGTTTTACCGATGATAATTAATGCGTAATGAACAACGCAAATAGCCTTGAAAGCCAAGGCTTTCCGGCATTCTTTGCGTTGTTCCGGTGCAAAGGTTTTTTGCAAATATGCGAAAAACCTTTGCACCCGCCGGTTCACATGGTGCGCCATGTGAACCGGATACGCATTGATTTCTGTCTGAATTCCATAAAAACGGTTAAAAAGAGCCGTTTTTATGGAATTGGGCACCTTGCGGTGCGTGAACAAGCCGCTGCTCGGCTTGTTCAGCAGACATTAATTAGAGGAACAATACATGGGACAATTCACCGCTTATGCGGTTTGAAATAAACAGCAAATTTGGGGAGACGAGCATGAAGAAAAAACAGATTGGCAACCTGATTATGATTGCCATTATTATGATGATTGTTACCGCCGGGGTGCTGGGCGTTGGTCATATCCGGGGATGGTTTGACAAGACGGATAGTAACACGGCCTATCTCACGGATTGTCGCGGCATTGTGTACCTGGAGCGGCAGGGGGTAGCCTATCCCGTGGAGCAGGATACGGTTCTGCGCGCCGGTGATAAGGTTGCCTGTGATTTTGGCGCTTCTGCTGCTATCCAAATTGGCGAGAGCACAATGACCCTGAGCGAACAATCCGGCATGGAGATTCAAGACCCTGCCGTACAGTCTTTTGCTGCTGTGGTGACAAACGGAGAGGTCTTTGTAAACGCAAAGGAAAGCTTGACGCTCCGCTTTGATGGAAAAGAAGCGCCTTTTTCGGATACTGTGGCCTTCCTTAGCGTCCGAAGCGGCGCCCAGAGCGTTAGCGTATTTGCAGGAAGCGTGTCAGATGCCGGTGCCGGTCAAATGCTGGACTGGGTGGGGCAGACCCTTCGGGTTACTGATCTGTCCCTCCAATCCCTGAATGATTTTTGCATCCACCAGCTTCGTCTTGCCAACGAGACGCAGACGCTATGCTTCTCTGCCGAAGATCTGGACGGGCTGGAGGAAGCCCGGAGATTGGCGCTTCAGCAGCAGGCGCAGCAGAATATGGCTTTCGGACAGGACAAAGAGACAGAGCCAACAACTCCGCCCACTACAGAGCCAGCAACTCCTCCGACTACGGAACCGGCCACAAAGCCTACCACAAATCCAACCACGCAGCCGCCTACACAGCCGCCTACGCAGCCGCCGCTTACCGTTTCCCTGAGCATCCGCTGCGACACCATTTTGGACAACTGGGATAACCTGGACCCCGCCAAGGCAGGGTATGTTCCCTATAACGGTTGGATCCTCAGCACTACGGTGGAAATCACGGCAGGGGAGACGGTATTTGATGTTCTGAAGCGTGCCTGCTCCGCCTACGGTATCCAACTGGAATATAGCTGGACGCCTATGTACAACAGCTACTATGTGGAATCAATCAACCACCTCTATGAGTTCGACTGCGGGCCGGAGTCCGGTTGGATGTACATGGTCAACGGCTGGTTCCCCAACTACGGATGCTCCGGCTACACCCTCTCCGGCGGGGAGAGTATTGTATGGTGCTACACCTGTAATGGGCTGGGTGCCGATGTAGGCGGCTGATACTATGGGAATGGACGCTTTTTCCCGCAGCCACCCGGCGGTGAATTTTCTGTTTTTTGTGGGTGCCATCGGCTTTGGCGTTGTCCTCCAGCATCCGGCGTATTTGCTTGTCAGTGTTCTGGGCGGCGCTGCCTACTATCTGCTGCTCCATGGCAGACGGGGCATCAAAATGCTGGCTTCGATGCTGCCGCTGTTTCTGCTCCTCACCGCCGTGAATCCGCTGCTCAATACCTACGGCTTTACTGTGCTGTTCCATATTTTTGGCAGACCTTATACCGCGGAAGCCCTGATGTATGGCGGGGCCATTGCTTCTGTGCTTGTGGTAATGCTTCTGTGGTTTGGCTGCTACAACGCGGTGATGACCAGCGACAAGTTTACCAGTCTGTTTGGCAATCTGATTCCCGCGCTTTCGCTGCTTCTGGTGATGGTTCTGCGGATGATTCCCAATCTGATGCGCAAAGCCCGGCAGATCAGCGGCGTTCGGAAATCCGTGGGAAAGGGCTACCGGACATCCAACAAGGCAAAAATAGAAGAAGGCATGACGGTTTTAGGCTCGCTGACCTCCTGGGCGTTGGAAGGAAGTATCGTGACAGCGGACTCCATGCGCAGCCGTGGATACGGCAGCACAAAACGCACCAGCTTTACGATTTACCGCATGACAGCGTCGGATTGGGCGCTGCTGGCAGTTATGCTTGTGCTGATGATTGCCGTATTTATAGCTGCGGCAACAGGCAGCGCCAAAGCAGAATATACCCCCCAATGGGAGATTGCCCCTGTCGCCGGAATGCGTATATTGGGCCTTGCCGCCTACTGCGCCTATCTGTTTCTTCCTACTGCTTTACATATAAAGGAGGCCATCCAATGGCACATTTCGAGATTAAAAATCTGACCTTTTCCTATCCCGCAGCCAAGGGAAAGGATTCTTTGGTGGATGTGAGTCTGACGGTTGAAAAAGGCGAATATGTTGTCCTTTGCGGAAAGTCCGGCAGCGGAAAAACCACTTTGCTGCGGCATCTGAAATCCGTACTGGCACCCCATGGCAAACGCAGCGGCGAAATCCTGTTCAATGGGATTCCCCTCCATCAGGTCAGCCAGCGTGACCAGTCCGCCAAGATTGGCTTTGTGATGCAGAATCCTGACGATCAGATTGTCACCGATAAGGTCTGGCATGAGCTGGCGTTCGGTCTGGAAAGTCTGGGCTGCGACCAGAAAACCATGCGCGCAAGGGTGGCGGAAATGGCCTGCTATTTCGGGATTCAGGATTGGTTCCACCGGGATGTGGCGAACCTCTCCGGCGGACAGAAGCAGCTTCTGAATCTGGCCTCCATTATGGCAATGCAGCCGGAGGTGCTGATTCTGGACGAGCCGACCAGCCAGCTTGACCCCATTGCCGCCTCTGACTTTCTGAACACGGTACGGCGAATCAATCTGGAATTAGGCACGACCATCCTGATTACGGAGCACCGGCTGGAGGATATTTTCCCCTATGCGGATCGGGCCATAGTCATGGATGGCGGCAGGGTGATTGGGGATGATACGCCCCGCAATATGGGAAAGCTTCTGTGGAATCAGAAGAATGATATGTTTGCGGCTATGCCCACACCTGTGCGGGCGTTTTACGGTGCGGACGGAGAGGGATCGTGCCCCCTGACTGTCCGGGAGGGCAGGAATTGGCTGAGCAATGTGTTCATCGATCCACCCAAGGTGCGTACATTGCCGGAGCAGCCCTTGGAGGAAGCAGAGAACCCTGCCCTTTCCCTGAAGGAGCTGTGGTTCCGGTATGAAAAGGACAGCCCCGATATATTACGGGGTGTCAGCGCGGAGGTTCCCAAGGGCAGTCTGTATGCCATTGTGGGCGGCAACGGCGCAGGCAAATCCACCACATTGAAAGCCATTTGTGGAATCTGCAAGCCCTACCGGGGCAAGGTAAAAATCTTTGGAAAGCCTATAGAGAAGTACAAGCCGGGAGAACTGTTCAGCGGCTGCCTTGCCATGCTGCCCCAAGACCCAAAGAGCCTGTTTGTGAAAAAGACAGTCCGTGAAGATTTGGCGGAAATGACCGGGGATGCCGCTGCTATCGAGGCCGTTGCGGATACCTGCCGGATTACCCCATTGCTTGGCAGCCACCCCTACGATTTGTCCGGCGGCGAACAGCAGCGTGCCGCCCTTGCCAAGGTTCTGCTGACGAAGCCCCGGCTGCTTCTGCTGGATGAGCCCACCAAGGGCATCGACAGCTTTTTCAAAGAGACCTTCGCGGGGATTCTCGCTCAGCTCAAGGCTCAGGGAATTACCATTGTCATGGTATCCCACGATGTGGAGTTCTGCGCGAAATATGCGGACAGGGTATCCATGTTCTTTGACGGACAGATTCTCACCACGGATACCCCCCGGCGATTCTTTGGAAACAACAGCTTCTATACCACCGCGGCAAACCGTATGAGCCGTCATGTGTTCTCCATGGCGGTGACCGCTGAGGATATCGTCGCCCTCTGCAAACAGAACGGGGAGGAAGCGAAATGAAGAAATCCAGAGTTGCTTTACTGCTGATCGTTTTTTTGCTGATCCCGCTGACCTTGTGGCTTGGAAGGAAGCTGCCCGGCCGTTGGTATTATTTCACAGGGACGCTGATTGTCATCGAGATTCTGATTCCCTTTTTTCTGGCCTTTGAGGGACGAAAACCCCAGGCACGGCATCTGGTGACCATAGCGGTGATGTGCGCGCTGGCGGTTGCGTCCCGTGTGGTGGTGCCGATTCCCCACTTCAAGCCGATTTTCGCAATCATTATGCTGACAGGCGTGGCCTTTGGGCCGGAGGCGGGATTTCTGGTGGGCGCGGTCAGCGCCTTTGCCAGCAATTTCTTCTATGGACAAGGCCCCTATATGCCCTGGCAGATGCTGGGCTATGGGATGGCGGGATTTCTGGCCGGGTTTGCTTTCGGGAAGCACCGGCTTCCCCGGAAACCGGTTATCATGGGTATCTTTGGCTTTCTTGCCGTGCTGCTGGTTGTGGGCCCCATTCTGGATACCAGCTCGGTGTTTCTGACCCTCCCTCAATTCACAGCCGGCGGCGTACTGGCAATTTATCTGTCCGGTATCCCGGTGAATTTGAGCCAGGGACTGTGTACATTCCTGACCATGCTTCTGTTTGCCAATCCGCTTCTGGAGAAGCTGGATCGTGTCAAGGAGAAATACGGGATGATGGAGGACGAAAATGGGCTTTGAGCAATGCAACCCCGCAGTAAACCTGATCTTCTTTGCTGCCGTTCTGGTGGGCACGCTCGCCTTTCAGCATCCGGTGTATCTGGCAATCTCTTTCTTAAGCGCCTTTGCATACAGCGTCAAACGCAATGGCAGGAAGGCGGTTATTTTCAATCTTTGCCTCATTCCCCTTGCCGCGGCGTTTGCCCTGTATTACAGTAGCTTCCATCACTTTGGCGTTACCGTGCTGTGCCGGAATTTCATTGGCAATCCTATGACATTGGAATCGCTTGTGTATGGGCTTACTCTGGGCATGACGGCTGCCAGCGTGATGATATGGATGAGCTGCGTTTACTCGGTGTTCTCCACGGACAAGGTGGTGTACCTGTTTGGGAAAATCAGCCCACGGTTATCGCTGCTTTTCGCAGTCTTCCTTCGGATGGTGCCCAGATGCAAGCAGGAGGCCGGAAGAATCCATAAGGCGCAGCAGGGTATTGGCCGTGGTATTGGGCAGGGAAGCTGTTTGCGGCGCATCAGAAACGGCCTTCGCATCTTCTCCGTGCTGGTCACTTGGGTGGTCGATTCTCTGACCGTTGCCTCGGAATCCATGGGCAGCCGGGGCAGCAGCCTTCGGGGCAGAACAGCATACTCCATCTACCGCTTCGACAACCGGGACCGCGCCTATGTGATCATGCAGTTCGCCTGCCTGAGCGTGATGCTGATGGCAGTTCTGCTGCGGCAGACGGATATGGTCTGCGATCCGAGGATCATCTGGAACCCCATCACGCCCATGTCCTGTCTGTTCTATGCCGGATACGCAGCGTTTTGCCTGATGCCCATGATGTTGGAGCTATGGACAGAGTATCGGTTCCGTAAAGCAAGGGAACCTCTGAATAAATCGTCTGTGGCTGAACGGCGAACCTATTGGCCCAGCTGTGCAGTTTGAAAAGTGGGAAATACACAAAGTATTCCTCCACTTTCCAAACTTTCATCTGTGCCAATATCTTCTGCTGTCAGCTCTTGCCGATTTAATCAGAGCTTCCCAAGGAGGGTATTATGAAACAAGAACGGTTTTACATTTCTACCATTGCGCCGGACGGGGCAGAAGCAGCCCGCAAACACGGTCTGGGCTTAGAGATCGCGGAATACTGCACCGCATGGAATATGGATGAGCAGTTCCGGGAAACCGATGCCGCAGTCCGCCAAAAGCTGGAGGGCATTGGCGGGAGGGTACTGCATGCTCCCTTTAACGAACTGTTTCCCTGTGCCATTGACCCCAAGGCAAGGGCTTTGGCGGCAGAGCGATACCGGCAAGCTATGGAGCTTGCGGTGCAATACGGAGCGGAAAAGGTTATCATTCACGGCGGCTACAATCCCGGAATTTACTACCCCGTGTGGTATGTGGAGCAGTCTATAAAGTTCTGGAAAGCCTTTCTGAAAGATGCTCCCGGTGTTCCCATCGTACTAGAAAATGTGCTGGAAGAAACCCCGGATTTGCTCCTTGACATCGTCAAGGGGGTAGACCATCCTCATCTAAAGCTGTGTCTGGATGTGGGTCATGTGAACGCCTACTCCCAAATCCCGGTCATGGACTGGCTGACACAATGCTGCCCTTACCTCTCTCATTTTCATATTCATAACAACGACGGCTCCCGGGACAGCCATTGCGCCTTGCATCAAGGCACGGTTCCCATGCAAGAACTGCTGACGGCAGCTTTGCAGCTTTGCCCGAACGCAGCCTTTACTTTGGAAGTGACGGAAGCAGAGCCGTCCGTGAACTGGTTGGAGGAAAACCTATGGAATTTATCGTAAAGCCACTCAATTTGGCAGCTATGGAGGAAGCAAAGAAGCGGCAGGCGCAGCTTGCCAAGCCTCCCGGCAGCTTGGGCCGGTTGGAGGAGCTGTCCATCCGGCTTGCGGGCATCACCGGAAAAGTGCATAACAAGATAGAAAAGAAACATCTGTTGGTCTTTGCCGCTGACAATGGTGTGGTTGTTGAGGGCGTGTCCAGCGCACCCCAATCCGTGACCTTGATGCAGACCATCAATCTGACCCGCGCGAAAACCGGCGCATCCGTTCTTGCCAAGCACTTTGGCTGCGGCATTACCGTGTGTGATGTGGGTGTTAACGCTGACATTCAGGAAGAAAAGGTTCTGAACCGAAAGATTGCCTACGGCACCCGGAATATCGCCCAAGGGGCTGCCATGACCCGGCAGCAGGCAGAAAAGGCCATCCAAATCGGCTATGATTTGGCAGTTGCTACCCATGGGGATGTAATGGGCATCGGAGAAATGGGCATCGGTAACACCACCACTTCTTCCGCGGTTCTGGCAGTTCTGCTGGAAGCGGATGTGGAAACTGTCACCGGCAAGGGCGGCGGTCTGACGGATGCCGCGTTTCAAAAGAAGAAGGAGGTCATCCGGCAGGCAATCGCCATCAATCATCCCAATAAAAACGATGTGCTGGATGTCCTATCCAAGGTAGGCGGCTTTGATATTGCCGCCATGTGCGGCGCGTTTATAGGTGGCGCGGCAAGCCGCCGCCCGGTGGTAATTGACGGCTTTATTTCTGCCGTGGCTGCCCTGTGCGCGGTACGGCTGTGCCCCAATGTAAGGGATTATCTCGTTCCCAGCCATGCGTCCTATGAAATCGGCTACAAGCTTGCTATGGATGCCATGGACTTGCAGCCCCTGTTCCTGCTGGGAATGCGGCTGGGTGAAGGTAGTGGCTGCCCGCTGGCATTTATGGTTTTGGAAGCTGCCTGCGCCATCATCAATGACATGGCGACCTTTGAGCAGGCCAATATCAATGATGATTACCTCAGCGATATTCGCAAGGGCGACAAGTTCAAGGTGTGATTCTATGGGAAAACTGCTGCTCATTTCCGGCGGTAACGGAAGCGGAAAAAGCCGTTATGCGGAAAACTTCATTGCGAAAACCACAGGCCTGCGCTATTATGTCGCTACCATGGAGCCTCAAACGCAGGAGAACCAACGCCGTATCCAGAAACATATTGCTCAGCGTTCCGGCCTGAACTTTGTTACTCTGGAGCGGCCCACGCAGGTTGGGAGGGCTAGCGTGGCGGCTGACAGCGTGGTACTGCTGGAGGATGTGTCCAACCTCTTGGGCAACACCCTTTTCAGCGCCCGCGGCACCATGGAGGCTGCATGGCAGGATATTCTTGCTTTGCAAAAGCGGTGCAAGCTGTTGGTGGCAGTCACCATCTCCGGGCTGTCATCTGGGGGCTATGATGGCGAAACCGCTGCTTATATTGAGAACCTGAACATACTGAACCGGCGGCTTTTGGATTTGGCAGATGCCGCTGTAACCATGAAAAACAACTGCCCGGTCTGGGAGAAAGGAGCGGAACATGACATTCTTGAAATCCCTTCTGGTGGCTCTGTCCACCTATAGCGTTGTGCCGGTTCCACAGTTTGCGTGGAACGAGAAAAACATGAAGTATGCCATCTGCTTCTTTCCGGCGGTGGGTATCCTCTGCGGTGCTGCTTTATACGGTTGGTATGCGTTCAGCCGATGGGCAGGGGTTAGTGCGGTGCTTTTTGGTGCTGTGGCTGTGAGCCTGCCGCTGCTTCTGACAGGCGGAATCCACATGGACGGCTATATGGATACTGTGGATGCCCTTGCTTCCCATCAGAGCCGGGAACGGAAGCTGGAGATTTTGAAAGATTCCCACATTGGCGCCTTTGCACCTATTTACCTGGGCATCTATCTGCTGCTGAACTTTGGGCTGTTCCATGAAATCTATGAGCAGGGGAATGTGATTTCTGTTTTGCCGGTGTATATTCTTTCCCGCGCCTTATCTGCCCTGTGTGCCGTGAATCTGCCCAATGCCAGAAAGTCCGGGATGCTCTGCGCCTACACCAAGGATACAGACCGGAAAAAATCCACCGCGGCAATGGCGGTTTTGACTTGCCTGTGTTGGGCGGGATTGATCGCCTTGGCGTGGATTCCCGGCTGCGTGGCGGTGGCAGCGTCCGTCCTTGCCGCTTTGTTCTACCGCAGAATGGCAATCAGGCAATTTGGCGGCGTGACCGGCGATACCTCCGGATTCTTTCTGCAAATCTGCGAGCTTTCCGCCATGGCTGGCATCTGGCTGGGAGGGCTGGTATGATTTATCTGATTCGTCACGGTAAAACAGAGGCCAACGAGAAGCACCTGTACTGTGGCAGCACCGATCTATCCCTGTCCCAAACCGGCAGGGCAGAGCTGCAGCGACTGCATTATGGAATTGAAAATGCACACTTCATTACCAGCGGTATGAAACGCACAGAGGAAACTCTGCAAATTCTCTTTGGAGATGTGCCCCACAGTCGGAACCATGCTTTCCGGGAAGTGGACTTCGGCAGTTTTGAAATGCACAGCTACGAGGAACTAAAAAACAAGCCCGAATATCAAGCCTGGATTTCCGGGGATAATGAAGCCAACATCCCACCCCATGGGGAAAGCGGCAGCCAAATGAAGGCGCGGGTGCTGACTGCCTTTGCTGAAGTTTCGGATGATACGGTCATCATCACCCACGGCGGCTGCATTGCCGCCATTATGGAGAGCCTGTTCCCGGGTGAGGGCAAGAATCGCTATGAATGGCAGCCCAAGCCCGGATGCGGCTATATGCTTAGCGGCAACACTTATCAAGTGATTCCATGAACTTATGAAAGGAGAGATTATCTATGCAGACCTATGCAAATCTGAACGGAAAGCCCGAACTGCTGGATTCCATTACCGCCTTGGAAAACGAACTGTCCGAAAAAACCGGCAAGAAGGTGGTCATGGTGGCATACAGCCCCGTGCAGTATGCGGCCCTGTCCGATGATGCTGAGGCGCTGGCAAAGATTACCGAGCTGGAGCAGCTTCTCAGCAAGAAAACCGGCAAGGACATTGCCCTGGTTGCCTTCGCAATCTAAAAAGGTTCTAAAAAATGGGGTCAGGCGATGAGCCTGACCCCATTGCAGATTGTCGAAAAAGGTGGCTGTAGGGGCCGATGCCCTCATCGGCCCTTTGTAAAATGTTACGAATTTGCCCGAATTTATCAATAATATGAAAGATTTTACTGCGGGGCGATGTTCTCAATCGCCCCCTACAATTCCGAATTACCGGGTTTATCGACGCGCTGAAATGGGGTCAGGCGATGAGCCTGACCCCATTGTCATAATCATATCTTCCAAAGAGAACCCTAGGGCTCATACGCCCAGAAATTCCGGGAGTCGCCGTTTCCGTCCTTCCCGGCCCAAACGCAGACATAGGCTTTGTATTGCTTGCTGGTGGAGCCGCCTGCCCAGGACACATGGGAGCTGACATAGTAATCGTTCTCAAAAAGCATCCCGGAGGTGCGGTCGTGATAGAATTTTTTTACCACTGTCCAATTCGTGCCATCGCTGGATTCGTACAACATGATGAGAAGGGCACCAATTTCGTCCATGGTATTCGTACCCATTACATCAAACCAGACTTGGACTTCCCCGGAAGCGGTTACATAGACATATGCACTATATGATGTGAGATAGTAGCTTCCGTAAGGCTGAGCCTGTTCTGTGGTGGCGGCGAATGCAGAACTGGGTGCGATAAGCACAAACGCCAGCAGAATCGCAACAATTCGGAATGGAATGGATCGCCATTGCTTTGTCATAATGAATCAACCTTTCTTGAGAGAATCAATAATTCCCTTGATTTCTGAGAGCGTGATTGGGCCGGATATATAGCACTCCATATTATCGATAATCCAAGCTGCCTGTAGTTGCCCGTTGTTACCGAATATATAGTAATCCACCCCATTGGCGGGATAGATCTCAATCAATCCATCCGTTTGTTCAATTTGGGTTGGGGCACCGCTTAGATAATCGACAATTCGAATATGTATGGCATCTTCTCCGTGCTGATATCGGGCCACAAATTGTCTTTGAACGGGCGTAATTTCCATCCGAGCTTCGACTTCAACATAGCCATCCGGCAGCCATGTTGGAATTAGCTCCGCTTTAGTATTGCTGATTTCCAATATATCCTGAAGACCTGAGCAAGGATTTGCGTATTCGGGATTTGGCGCATCAGTCTCTTCCACCTGACCGGCATATCCGAAGTGGAATGTTTCCTGAGTCCACTTTCCAATGACCGCCCATGGGTCAAAGCCCAGAGCGCTTGCGGTTATGGAACTGCCAATCACAAGGATGCATATTGCTGCTGCGGCAACAAGGCCCTTTCTCCAACGGCTGCCGTTAAACTGTTTCCGGGTAACGGAAGCACTCTCAGAATCAAAAGAGTTTTCAGCTTCTGTATCATATTTGTTCTTGAAGGATTCCAGCGCTTCCGCTGGGGACTTTCCTTCGTTTCGTTCTTTTCTTCGTTTGGCAAGCACCTCCATGATATAAAATAACGCATCGGTATCAGATTCTTCACCCACGGGTTTTGAGGCATCCTCACGCAGGACTTTTTGAAGCTCCTCGGTGCTCATAGCGTCATACACAGCGAACCTCTCCTCCTTGCGGTGTTGATTATCGGGCATCGTTTTTCCTCCTTTCACCGGGTATATGTAATGACCCTGTCAATTTGCGACATCATAATCGTATTTTTTTCTGTAGAAATTTCTTGGCTCTTTCTACCCGCTTACGGCAAGTCTTTACGCTGATGCCGCGTTCCTCAGCCAATTCCAAATACGACTTTCCGTCCAAAGCGATTGCTTTTACCAGCCGGAATTCTTCCAGGTCAGCCACCTCATCATAAAGGATTTCCAGACTTACCCGGTCGGCAGAAACGGAGATGTCACTAATGTTGGATGCAAAGTAATCCAGCAGGATTCGTCTGGCAATATTCTGGCTGCGGATCGTGTTTGAGAGGACATTTTTCAGAGTATTGACCAGCCATCCCTCCGGATTTGGACTTTTACATAAGGCTTCCGGCTTTTGACAGGCAATGATAAAGGTATCCTGAACAGCTTCTTCTGCAAGTGCATCGTTTGAAAGAGAGCTTCGCGCGTATTCAAATAACATGGGATACATTTGCAGGTACAGGCGGTCTATTTCTTTGCTATACCGTGCTTCCATATATAACTCCCTTGTAGGAAATTTTTTCAGAATCATCAATCATCCGTGTCGCATTTCGGGGTAGTTATTACATATTCATGTAAATTAAGCTTATAAGGCAAAGAAAGGGACAACGGATGGATACAAAAGTGATTGGACAGCGCATCAAGAGAGCGAGAGAGGCGGCTGGAGTCACCCAGGATGAGCTGGCAAAGGTGATTGGCTGCTCGACAAAGCATATTGGCGCGCTGGAACGGGGAATCAAGACACCCAGTTTGGATATGTTCGTCACCATTGCGAATACGCTGGGCGCTTCCGCGGATCTGCTTCTTCAGGATGTACTGGAGAAGCCGGTGGACGCGCTGGCTGGAGAATTTGCGGCCGCAGCCGCCCCGCTATCTCCGAAGATGCAAAACCGTGTTTTACAAGCACTTCGCGTGTTAGCGGGCAGTGAGGAATGAAATATTTATGCTACAGCGGTCAATTCTGGCCGCTGTATTTTTTCTGCGCAAAAAATTCGTTGGTTCGGTATGAAACAACAAGTTCCGTGGGATTTCGACACGGCAGAAATGCTACTATCCTCCCAGCAGACTCCCTTATGCCAATCCTAAAGATTCCCTTTTGCGGCAAATTCAAAGAGTTCTGCGGGAAGGATGGTAAAGATGAAAACCATAGAGACAGTATTACAGCAAATGACGGATGCAAAGTCCATCATGCAGGATTTGCGGGATATCCTGAGAAAAATCGATCCGGAGTTTCTTCCAGAGGAAACAAAATTCCTGAGGGCTTGTAATGACCTGAAACGAGAGCTTGGGGATTCCGTTACACCTTCGGTCAGCGAGTACCTCGCGGCCCGAGAAGAGGAACTGGCGATGGAGCTCATCTACATTGCAGGGCAGGGATTCCGGTTGAACCGGGATATCTTCGACAATCCCGTTAACGCACGGATGCTCAGGGGCGACTATGAGGAGCTGCACAGAGAACGGCAGCTGCACACGCTCCCAATGGCGATAAAGGCACGGCAGGTACAGGGTGCATTCATTGAGGAACTGAAAAAGCTGGGAGGGGAAAAGTGGGTGTACAAGGATGCCATTACCGACTTCTATACATATCTTGCAACGACTGGCCACAAAGTAGCCCATTACTTTGGCTTCCGGCTTGCCGATCGGTTCCTGCCGTATGTGATTCCGGGGTATACCAACGATGAAGTCAACACGATTTTGTATTCAGGAGAATTGAAGCGCTATCTGAATATCGACATCGACAGTTTGGAGTAAGCGGCATGGAATGAATACCTATTGTAATGAAGAACCAGCCATGATCGGTTTCATGGCTGGTTTCTATCGATAGCGAATCAGGGGTCGGAAAAATCCAGACCAATTCGCTTTACTTATCAGCCAACCGTTCTGCCATATTGATGAGCGCGGCAAGATCTTCCGAAGAAAGTGTTTTTGCGAGTTTGGTAAGCCTGCATATCATCTGTGGCTCTGAGGAGTCGCTGTCAAAAAACTCCTTTGGGGTGACACCAAGGTATTCGCATATATACAGGAATTCAGAAAAGGACGGAAGTGCCTTGCCGGAGGAAATGCTTTGAATGTAGCTCTTGCTGTGCCCAAGCTCCAAGCTCATCTTATACTCAGATACACCTTTCTTGGTACGCAATTCAGAAATTCGATTTCTCACAAATGTATCATCCATCGTTACCCCACCTTTCTTTCCTATATTCTACACAAATTAAATCGGTAATAATCACGAATAAAATACCGATTTGCGTTGAATCATACCGATACTATCGGTACAATCCACAGGAAGAAAAGAACTGCAGAGAAAGCAAATCATACATGAGAAAAAGAAAAAACACCCGTTCCGTAATCGAGAACAGATGCAAAGACTGCGTAGAACTATTCCTTCTAAGGAGCATACCACGCCTCATTATTTTAGATAATTATATCCCAATAGGCTGATTTTGTCAATAAAAGGCGCAATACTGGACGGCCATTTTCAGAGAAATTTGTCGAATCGATTCAAGTGAGAACATTATGCTCGCATTTTTGCTTTTGAGCCATACGCATTTGTGGTATGAAAAGGGGTCACAGTTTTCTGGTATCATAACGAAAGGAGCGATGTACTATGCCAAGACGAGGAGAAAACATACGCAAAAGGAAAGATGGGCGATGGGAAGCCCGCTTTCCCAAAGGGAAAGACACGGATGGACACACAAAATACGGTGCAGTTTACGGAGCCACATATAAGGAGGCAAAAGAGAAACGGCGTCAAATTCAGGAGAATATGTCGTCGTTCACTTCGCATGGAACCGGGATGTTGTTTCAAGAGCTTCTTTCGCTCTGGATTGCAGACAGCCATGTTCGGCTCAAGGCATCTACCGTGTATAGGTACCAGTATCTGATAGATACGCATATCTTGCCGGAGTTGGGCAGTAGGTCTCTGGAGAGTATGACAAGCCCGGTTATCAATTCTTTTTTGGCAAACAAGCTGCAGGATGGTCGATTGGACGGAACTGGGGGATTGTCCACAGCTTATGTCAGAAGTATTTCTCTGGTAATCAGCTCTGTACTAAAATTCGGAGCTGAACAAGGAATGTGTTCCTCCGTTATCACTAAAATCAAAAAGCCTGTGTTAACGCCAAAGGAACTCCCTGTGCTGTCGGTAAGTCAGCAAAGTGCTTTGGAAAACACACTCCTGACTGGAACAGATGAAACCAAGCTGGGGGTATATATTTCCCTTTATACTGGCTTGAGAATCGGGGAAATCTGTGCATTGACTTGGGATGATGTTGATCTTAAAAACCGGTTGATTTATGTTCGCAATACGGTAGTGAGAGTAAAGTCTGGTTCTGACTCCGATTCAAAAACGCATCTGGTTATAGATAGCCCCAAAACGGCAGCATCCCTCCGATGCATTCCGATTTGCTCGAACCTGTATGTCGTTCTGTCCGACTATGCTTCTAAGAAAAGGACCAAGTTTGTGGTCTCTCCGAATGAATCTTTTGTAAGTCCGCGAACATTCGATTATCGCTTTAAGAAGTTGCTTGATGCAAGCAATATTCCACGCATAAACTACCATGCGCTCCGGCACACTTTTGCCACCCGGTGCATAGAGGCCGGAGTGGATGTGAAATCTTTGAGTGAAATCCTGGGCCATGCCAATGTTTCCATCACATTGAACACCTATGTCCATTCCTCAATGGATTTGAAACGAACCCAGCTTGAGAAAATCGCCTGTCTCACGGCTTGAGCCATTCATGGTCAAAATTATGGTCAAAAACCGCAGAATCTCGTTGCGTACCAACGGATTCTGCGGTTTCTCCTTAGAAGGAATAGTTCTACGCAATATCGTAACCTAGAGGCTTGGATGTAGTATTCGCTTGAATTTATATTTCTATTCAGTTGTTGCGTAGATAAGAGCCTTATGTAAATAAACTGTATCATATTTCCTGCATAAAACTGATGAAAGCTAGAGGAGGATGTCTGGGTGAAATTCAAGGCAAAAACAAAAGATTGTCACCTGATTGTTAGAGTAAAAACTTCCTTTGGAGAAAGCATTGATGAAGCGGCGCTTGGATCTTTCGCACGAGTATACCTTCGTGGTTTTCTGAGGCCGAAGCTGATTAAAAGAAATCTGATCGAGTATTCCGGGCCTGTTGGAATTAGTTTATCTGAGCGTCTAAAGACCGCCATTACAAAGAGAGAGTTTCTCTTTATTATGGAGCAAATTGTTGTGGCGATACAAAAGGCACAGAGCAACAATCTTGCATTAAACAAGCTTGTCCTTGACCTTCGTTATTGCTATATCAACAATGTTACGAAGGAAATGCAGTTTCTGTATGTACCGACAATTAGAGAAGCTGAGAATCCGGACGTGGTTGCTTTTACTGAATCGATAATCTATTCAGCAATTCCGGCAACGGAAAAAGATGCTGATGTAGTTTCGCGGTTTGTGTATTTCTTCAAGAGTCAAAAAACGTTTAACCCAGGGGCAATAGAGAAGTTCATTGCAAAGGAAGATCGCAGTGTTGTGAATACCATTAAGAAGCAAAATGCTGGACAGAGTGGATTCATGACAAGTAAACAGAAGTCCTACTATGACCACTATGATAAGAAACAGCATAATGATGGCGGAGAAGCCACCGCTTTGCTGGACGAGGATGAGGCTACGGATATTCTAAATGAAAATGAGGATGAAGCTACCGGCTTGCTGGAGGATGAAGAAACGGGGCTTCTAGATGATGAAGCAACTGGTCTTTTGAGGGATGAAGAAGATGAAGGAACGGCATTACTTGATGAAAGCGGCAGTACACATTTCCCTTCGCTATTTAGAGTTTTGACAGAGGAAACAATTGATATTAACAAACCGGTATTCCGGATTGGAAAAGAGCGAAGTTATGTGGATTACTTTGTGACAAATAATAATGCCGTCAGCAGAAGTCATGCGGACATTATCACAAGAGGAAACAGTTACTTTGTAATTGATCTTAATTCCAAGAATCATTCCTATATTAATAATCAACAAATCCCGGTTCATTGCGAAACAGAGATCCATGACGGAGATTCGCTGAAACTGGGGAACGAAGAGTTTATATTTAGTTTGTAAGTAGGCTGAATTCCAATTATGAAGGAGAGTGACCACAGTGCGATATATTGCAACTGCGGATACAGATGTTGGCATATCAAAATCTACAAATCAAGACAGTGTGCTAATTAAACATGCTTCTACAGAGTTAGGTGAAGTCCTGTTGGCTATTGTTTGTGATGGTATGGGAGGTCTGGCAAAGGGCGAACTCGCCAGCGCAACGGTCATTAGAGAGTTTTCTCGGTGGTTCAATGAGGACCTGCCTTTTGAACTGGAGAATCTGGATATGCAGGTTATCGGCGGAAAATGGGGACTCATGTTGAAGGCACTAAATCGTAGAATTCTTGAGTATGGCAACAACTATGGAGCATCCTTGGGTACAACCTTTTCTGGCATCCTGTTTGTGGGCAACCGATATGTGATTGCTCATGTTGGCGACACCAGAATCTATCACATCGGGTCCTCTTTGAATCAACTTACCACCGACCAAACTTTCGTGGCCAGAGAAATCAGTCGTGGAACCATGACGGTAGAGCAGGCGAAAATAGACAAGCGCAGAAATCTTCTTCTGCAATGTGTTGGTGCTTCGAAGACGGTTGAGCCAGAAATTATATGCGGAATTGCCGAAAAGGGTGCATATATGCTCTGCTCGGATGGCTTTCGGCATGAAATCACAGAAGCAGAGATGTACGAATCTTTAAATCCGATTAATCTCCTGAATAAAAATGCAATGCATAGCAATGCCAAGTACCTTATAGAACAAGTAAAGGCCCGTCGGGAGCGAGATAACATCTCGGTGATACTGATCAAGGCAGAGTGAGGCGAGGATAAATGACTGAAATTGGTTCTGTTATTGACGGCAAATATCAAATACTGAAAGAGATCGGCCGAGGAGGTATGTCCGTTGTATACCTCGCCATGGATACCCGCTTGAATAAACAATGGGCAGTCAAGGAAATCCGCAAGAGAGGTAGCGGCAAGAACGATGAAATCGTCATTAATAGCCTGCTTGCGGAAGCCAATCTGATGAAGCGGCTGGATCATCCGGCACTCCCTCGAATTGTTGACATTATTGATAATGGTGTCACGATCTATGTCGTCATGGACTATATCGAGGGCGAATCTCTCGATAAGATACTGAACGAATATGGCGCACAGCCGGAAGAAAAGGTCATCAACTGGGCAATACAGATTGCAGATGCACTTTCCTATCTGCATGGGCAGAAGCCGCCTATTATTTACCGTGATATGAAACCGGCGAATGTCATGCTAAAGCCGGAAGGAAATATCAAGATCATCGACTTCGGTATTGCCAGAGAGTATAAAGAGCAAAATCTGGCAGATACAACGGTGCTTGGCACAAAAGGTTATGCGCCTCCTGAACAGTATAGTGGTCAGACGGATCCCAGATCCGATATCTATGCCCTGGGCATGACGATGCACCATCTGCTGACAGGTGTTGATCCTAGAAATGGCGAACCCTACGCACCGGTTCGGCAGTGGAATCCGGAATTGTCCGAAGGTATCGAAATCATCATTGATAGATGTGTAGAGCCTGCTTCTGAAAACCGTTATCAAAGCTGCGCTGACCTGATTTATGATTTGGAACATCCGGAGCTGATCACAAGGGGATTTAAGAAAAAGCAGAAAAGACGCTTGGCATCCTTTATTGTGGCTGCTGCTCTGAGCGTACTGATGGTGATTTCAGGTGTTGTTTGTGGTTATGCAGCAACTCAGATTAACAACAGCACCTATGATTCCTTGATTTCCGTTATGGCATCAACTTCTCTGGAAGAGAAAATTTCCAGCTACAAGCAGGCTGTTGCGATCTACCCGTATGACACCCAGGCATACATCAAAATTCTGGAGGCGTATGAAAACGAGGGTAGATTTGATATTCAAGAAAACAAAGAGTTTCTGGCGCTCTATAACAGATATCAAGATGGCTTTGACAGAACTTCAGTAGGATTCGCAGAACTTAACTACAAAGCCGGTATGATGTATTTCAACTATTATACCGAAAATGGTAATGTTAACTTCCAAACACGAGTAAATAAAGCATATGGTTTCTTTTTGGCAAACTATGAAAACACAGAAATATCTGGCAATTTCGCCGAAAAAAATATTTCGAATCGTTATTATCAAATTTGCCAGTTCTATAAGAAATATATATTTCAAGGTGCAACGCTTGAGGAAGCGTCCCGAGACAACTACGAAGCACTATTTGAAACTATTGGAACCGCAATAGATGAAGTTGAAGGCGCGGGCGCTTATGATCAGCTAACATTATATAATAGTGTAGTCATGTTGCTATATGACCAGAGAGATACTATGGCCTCGCTGAAGGTGGATGAGGGCGCCGTGTTGGATTTGCTTGATACCGTTTATGAGAGCGCAAGCTTTTTGTCTGTACAGAAGGAGCAATCAAAAAAACTCCAGCAAGAGATTCTTGATAAGTATGCAACTTATCGAGAAGCAATCGAGCGTGCATACGACAATGCCGCAGAAAGGAGTTAATCATGTCTAATGCTGAGATCCTTTCTTTGGTATCACTGCTCTCCTATATTATTGCAGGCATCAGCCTTGTCATTGCAGTTTTCTTTTGGTTTGCCTTCAAAATTCCGTCTGTCATTGGCGACCTTTCCGGCCGTACAGCAAGAAAGTCCATCGCCAGGATGAGAGCAAGCAATGAAAAAGCGGGAGGACAGGGATATAAGCCTAGTGCAACAAATGCAAGACGTGGAAAGCTGACGGATACAATTCAGCATTCCGGAAAGATGAATGCTGATACCAATAAGAAACCTGCGGTAGAGCCAAAGGAAAAGACTGCCAGGGGAGATCAAATGCCCGAAACCGGCCTCCTGGCTGCTAATAAGGCGGGAACGGTTGAATCCCAACAGACCGCTCTGCTGGAAGATGCAGAGGCCACAGGCATGCTCATGGATGATGATGCAACAGTTGCTTTGCACGAGGAACCACAGCAGCCTGCTAAACGCACCGGCGGAAAGAAGCTGACTATGCTCGATGAGGTGATCCTCATCCATACGGATGAGGTGATCTAATGCGTAAACTCAGAGAATTTACCACTGCACTAACCCTCGTTTTTGTAACCTTGGGAGTGGCAACAACGGCGCTCCTGCTAATTCCTCTCTTTGAAAAGCCAGACCTTGCCAACTATTTCCTGGCTGGTGTATTTTGGCTATCATTTCTCGGCGAGATAATCTCATTCAAGATATGTACAATTAAGAGAGTAAAGTATGAGCAAAAACATGATATTCAGCATCGGCAAAAGCTTCCCATCGGTTTAATCACATTTACATCAAATGTGGAAGCAACAACTGCAGACATAGTCCTACTGCTTTCTGCACTCTCTCTGGCGGTTGTTGCGATTTTCAAAATCAGAAGTAACGGGTTCATGCTTCTGATAATTGTTCTGATATTCCTGTCAATGAACCTGCATTGCATTTTGAATAGTCGAAACTATCGTTACTATAAATGGTACAGAAAAGCTATTCGTAAAGGAGTAAGAAAACATGAGTAATTCAAGCAGAAGAATCTCAGATCGTGTCCTTGCGGTTATTCTGTCTGTTCTGCTGATGGTAGGTATGCTGCCTACTTCGGTATTTGCAGTAGAACCGAGTACGGTTACAACTGATCTGAGCGCAAAGAATGTCTTTGTCGGGGAGTATACTGAGTTTACTGTTCATACTACCCCCAATGACAACTTGGGCACTATGGTTTTTGGATACTTCGATTTTAATGACGGTGATTGGTCCGCTATTGAATCGCTGCAGTACAAAGAGTCTCAAGACGGTCAATGGTATGACCTGCCTCAAGACGCTCCGTTTGGGCCTCCCTCCACAGGCTTTCCGATGTCTGATGCGACCAGCACTTTCCGTGTTAAGTTTAGTACTGCTGGAACCTACTCTTTCAGTGTTTCTATGAAAGCGGTCGACGGTGGGGTCGAGCTGTGTGCATTGAACGAGACTGTTACTGCATCTGTCAAGCCTAGTGTAATCACTACCGATATTACAGACCAGAACTTTGTGGTTGGAACCTCTACTGAGTTTACCTTCACTTCTATTCCCAATGGCCATGTTGGAGAAATGGTATTCGGCAAGTTCACTTTTAGTGATTGGGATGCTGTTGAAAAGCTGGAGTACTGGGGGGTTACCGAAAACCAGTGGCTGACGCTGCCCAGAGATGTCCTCTTCGGACCCGCTGGCACTGGGTTCCCCATGACGCAGGCTACCACTCGGTTGCAGGTTACCTTCAACAAGGCAGGTACTTATACTTGCACTGTGGCACTGGTAAAGGCTTCTGATACCAATGTTGCATTGTCCAGCATTGAGAAGGAGATTACCGTTACCGAGACGATTCCCCCTGTTGTTGATACCATCACTGGGAATCCCAGCGCATGGGCTCTTTCTGCCACGGTTTCTGGCACAGTTTCTGATAATACCAATGGTTCTGGTGTCAGCAAGGTTGTATTCGGAACAACTGATGCATTCGATGATGCAGCTGACGCGGGTGTCACTTTTGACGCAGTCGGCGGAACCTACAGCTTTTCCGTCGATGCAAACGGCACCTACTATGTTTGGGCCATTGATGCTTCTGGTAACCACTCTGAGGCCAAGGCCATTGAGATAACCAAGATTGATAATACCGATCCTACCATTAGTGCTACAGCCGACCCGGAGAATTGGACAAATAGCACTATTAAGGTTGAAATCGAAGCGGGTGACGCACAGTCCAATGTTACAGTCAAGTACAGCGATGTCGCTGTAGGTGATGCTGGAGCCACCGATGCTACCCAGGAAGGTGACAAGTGGACCTTCAATATTGATAAGGACATCGATGGCACATATACGTACTATGTGTGGGCATTGGACGAGGTAGGTCATCAAAAATCCGCTGAAGTAACGGTATATTATGATGGCACTGCCCCCATTGTTGCCATTACTCCTCTGGCTTCTACCGACTGGACAAACCAGGATGTGACGATTACTGGCACGGTCAATGGTGTTACCGAGAGTACTACTGTATCCGGCTTGGACAGGGTGGTCTATGGTGCTGATAACAATCCTCAAAATGCAACTGGTGTTGCTACTGTCGAAGGTTTGAACTACAGCTTTACTGTTACAACTAATGGTGTATTCAATGTTTGGTCTCTGGATAAGGCTGGAAACTATTCTGATGTGGCGACCATTACCATTAACCACATCGACAAGGTTAAGCCCACCATCTCTGTAGACGAAGATGAGTATGCATGGAGCAAAGACAGTATTATTGTTTCTGGTGCCGCAACAGATGCCGATTCTGGAATTGACTCTGTTTGGTATAACACCTCTAACAGCCTTACTGGGGCAACCCAGGCAACTGAGCTTAGCGGTGGAGATTATAGCTTTGTTGTATTCAATACTTCCGATGTTAATACTACGTACTATATTTGGGCCAAGGATACGGCAGGCAACTATTCTGACCCAGTAGCCACTAAAGTGCAGATCGATATAACTAATCCTACAATTACTGCCGAAAAAGAAACGACAGGTTCTGGCAAGAATCGGAAGACTGTGGTGAGTGGTGTAGTGACCGATAGCGGCTCTGGCGTTAAGAGAGTCGTATATGCAACGGTAAACGATATCACTCAAGCAACCAGCAATGGTGTTACGCTCGATTCCGATGGTTCCTACAAATTTACCGTTCCCAGAAATCAGAACTTTAACGGCACATTCTTCATCTGGGTAGAAGATAATGCTGGAAATATCAAGGGTATCACTTCTGAGGGGATCACCGTCGACATGGTGCCTCCTACTGTTGATAGCCTTGTGGTTACTCCAAACGTGAATGACTCTGGCACTTGGACCAACGGCTCCGTAACAATTAGCGGTACCGCTTCCGATACTTCCGATGATACTTACAATACTTCAGTTAAAGAAGTTAAGTTTGCCACTGAGGACGATATCTCCAAAGCTACCTCCAATGGTGTCACTCTTAACGACGATGGTTCTTTCAGCTTTACCGTCGACAAAGAGTTCAATGGATACTATTATGTCTGGGCCATTGACGAGTACGGCAATGAATCAGTAAGCAGCAAGATTTTGGTTAAGATTGACACCACAAAGCCAACAGCATCTATCGCAATTGATGAGAAGACTTGGGATAAACTTATCGAATTCTTGACATTTGGCCTCTATAAGAATACTGACCTGGAAGTCACGATCACTGCAGCGGACAACGAGAGTGAAATTGCAAACAGCGGTGTTGCAAAAATTGAATATTACAAGGTGACAGGCGAAGCCGCTAATAATCTGCTTGATGAAGCTGCATTGGCCGCGCTTGATGCTTCCGCATGGATCGAGTATTCTCCCTTTGCCGTCTCCACAGATGAAGTCTTTGTGGTCTATGCAAAGGTAACTGATAGGGCCGGTAATGTTGACTACTTTTGTTCTGAAAAAGCGGTCCGTGATACTGTCGCACCTCAGGCGAAGATCGAGCTTGATGCAAATAACACTTGGAATACGCTTCTGACCTCCTTGACATTCGGCTTATATCGTTCTGAAAAAGTTGATGTGACCATTGAGGCCACAGACGAATTGAGTGGCGTCAAAACTGTTGATTACTATGTAGTTGATGGTGTGGATGCAACTACGCCGCTGACAAAAGACGACCTGAGAGCTCTCAGCGATAGTGCTTGGATCAGCTATGCTCCTTTCAGCATACCTACAGACAAGATGGTTGTTGTTTATGCTCGCGTTGCTGACAACGCCGGTAATATCGCCTATTTCTGCTCTGACGGTCTCATTGTTGAGGAATCGGCAGCTAGCATCGAATTGAACCTATCCGACCCTGCTGCCGACAACGGCGACCCAGATGTCTACGGATATTACAACGATGATGTCACTGTTGACATTTCTGTTGTTGACGATCAGCCATACTCCGGCATTAAGACCATTGAGTATTGGGTGACCAAGGACAAAGACAAAAAAGTTCAAACACAGGGAGATATCCTGTACTCCTTTGGATATGACGGAAGCTATGATTCCACCAAGACTTGGGAGATTACGGGATCTGATATCGCAGCCGAGAATGGAACCTACACAGGCATTCCCACGCAGGCAATCCTCAAGAAGAGCTGGGCGGGTCAAATTGTGGTTTCTGCAAAGGATTACAATAGCTGCGATGTGGTTGTTACAGTAAAGGTTACTGACAATGCCGGCAATGTTTCTACCAAGGAAATCAAGCTGGATATCGATTATAAAAAAGCAACCGCACCAGTTGTTAAGGTTGACTACAAGAACGAAGGAATCAAGCATAACGACCGGTACTTCGATGGTAATAGAACAGCCACCATCACCATCACAGAGCGTGAGCATCACTTTATAGAACCCGCAGTATACATCAATGAGGATGTTCCGGAAGGCGCAACAAACTATATCTACATTACGGCTGTTGATGCAAACAGGCAACCTGTAAAAGATGAAAACGGAGCCCCTGCATTTGCTCCGATTATCAAATGGGTTCCTGTAAAGGATGAGAAGAATCCGGACAATACTATTTATGTCGCCGAAATCCCTTACGATGTCGATGCCAATTACACCTTCGAAATGAAGGTTATGGATAAGGCTGAGAACGCCAACAATGGCATTGATACAGATGTGGAGGATGCACCTTACGAGTTCACGGTTGATAAGCTGGAGCCCAGCGGTACCGTTACTCTTACTACTACTGCATCTTCTGAAACTTGGAATAAAATTCTGGAAGCGCTGACATTTGGACTGTATGATGCAACCCATATTGATGTTACTGCAACCGCAAATGATGATACCAGTCCTGTGAAGGTTGAATACTATAAGGCTACTGGTGCAGCGGCAGCAACGGCGCTGACCGATGTAGAACTGAAAGAACATGCTAACTGGACTCTGCTTGTTGACAATGGCAAATGTGTAGTTGATACCACTGATGTGCTGACTGTCAAGGACTATGAGCAGTTCGTTATGTATCTGAAACTGACTGACTATGCTGGCAACACCCGGTATATCCGTTCTGGCGGTGCAATCCTTGATAACAAGGATCCTGTCATCGAGCAAGTCGCTCCTCGGATCACAGTTACTCCCTCGCAGCAGCCTGTCAACGGTATCTACAACACTGATGTTCTGATTGATGTAGCAGTTGAAGAGATCGCTGTTGAAGATGTGTACTCTGGCTTGAGGTCTGTTACATATGAGATTTTCAATCATAGTGTATCCAAAACTGAACCCACCCAGACTGGTGTTTTGCTTAATTTTACCAACAAGACTCCTGCACAGTCCGAGTTGATTCCAAACTACGAAAAACTTGGTGCTATCAAGGTAGACAAGACTAAGAACAACAGCAACGAGGTTGAGATTAAGGTTGTGGCGGTGGATAATGCTGGAAACCGTAGTGAAAAATCTATCTTTGTGAAGATTGACATCACTGCCCCGACCATCGATATCTCCTATAACAATAACAACCCCGACAGCGGCAGTTATTACAATGCAGATCGCACCGCAACAATTAAGATTACCGAGCGTAACTTTAAGGCTGAGGATGTGAAGATTACCATCACCAATACCGATGGCACTATCCCCACCATCCCTGGTTCCATTAGCGACTGGACGGAAGTAGTTGGTACAGGGAACCTGGACAACACCACCTATACCGCAACAATCCGTTACAGTGCTGATGGTGACTACAAGTTCGACATCGCCTACACAGACCTGGCTGACAACAAGTGCACCGGTGCAAACTATGCGGCTAACACGCAGAACCCCACTGAGTTCACTATCGATCAGACCAACCCCACTATCCAAGTGTCCTACAACAATAACGACGCTGCTAACGAGAAGTATTTCAATGCAGTTCGTACTGCAACCGTTACCATTGTTGAACATAACTTCAATGTTGATCGGGTGACATTTACCCGGCATACTGCTCGTGGCGGTCAGCTTCCCAATATAACATGGACCAACAATGGTGATACCCATGTTGCTACAATCAGCTACACAGCCGATGGCGACTATACCTTCGATGTGACAATGACTGATATGGCCGGTAACGCAAGCGGAGCTGCAAACTACGGCAACTCTGCTGCTGGTAAGGATTTTGTGATTGATACCACATTCGAGGACATGATTTCCATCAGTGGTGTTGAGAATGGTGTTGCTTATGGTCACGATGCAGATGTTATTCCCAATATCAAGATTTCCGATATCAATCTGAATGGTTACACTGTTGCGCTGGTTGGGGTCCAGAAGGACAAGACCATCGACTTGACCGAGGAAGTCAACAAGCTGCTGGATGCAGGCAGTGAAATAGTGACTGGCATCTTTGATATCTTTGAAACCAAGCAGGACCTGGACGGCATTTACACGCTGAGCCTCACCTCTGAGGATAAAGCTGGAAACAAGGATAGCGAAGAAATTGTGTTTACCGTTAACCGTTTCGGTTCTGTCTATGTCTACAGCCAGTATCTGCTGGATATGATTGCAGACGGTGGCAGCTATGTGCTGAGTGTTGATGAGGATCTTGTAATTGATGAGTACAACGCTGACAGATTGTTGGCAGACTCTCTTAAGATCGAGATTACTGTTGATGGTCGTCCTCTGGAGAATGTCAAGTACACCGTTACTCCCGAAATCAATGATACTGTTGCCGTTGGCGAAAGCGGTTGGTTCCAGTACAAGTACACCATCAGCAAGGATAACTTTGCTGATGATGGCGTGTACAAGATCTCCATCTCCTCCAAGGACGCAACTGGCAATAAGCCCGAGAATAACAACTACGAAGGCATGGAAATGAGCTTCTGGGTTGATAGCACCAAGCCTGAAATTCCCAGTATCGTTGGTCTGGAAGAAAGCATTATCAACGCACAGGAAGTCACTGTGAAGTATACTGTGTTTGACACCATTGGATTGAAGTCCATTAAGGTCTATGTCAATGGAGAACTGGTCGACGAGATTACCGACTTCTCTGCCGATATGAATAATTTCAGCGGTCAGTTCACTTTGCTTGAGCAGTCCAATGCACAGAGCGTCAAGATTATTGTTGAGGATATGTCCGGCAACATTACTGATACCAGCGCTAAGGACTTTACAAGTGCATATGCATTCAATGATTCTGTTACCGTATCTACGAATGCGTTCGTCCGTTGGTATGCTAACAAGCCTCTGTTCTGGGGCTCCATCGTAGGCGTTGTTGCCGTCGCTGGTGGCCTGGGTGCCTTCATCGCAGCTAAGCGCAAGAAGAAGGAAAAAGCAGAAGCTAAGTAATTAAATACCCCACCTGCGTGGCGTTTGCCACGCAGGTGGAAACATCCCAGATTTGTAAGAATTCGGCGTATATGAATTATGAAGTTAATCTTATCTTTCGTGGGTAACCGGGTGAGATGGGAAATTCTTATACTGATTTTTAATTAAAACATTTAAGAATCCACTCTCTGCCAGTGATGCTGGAAATAGTCTGGTTTGTGAGGGAACAGATGGTATCGCAAAGCCGGTCCATGACTTTGTTCAGTGTCGCAAATACTTCATTACGGAAACCCTTCTTGCGGATTTCTTTCCAAATCTGTTCGATAGGATTCATCTCTGGCGTGTACGGTGGGATATGGAACAGATCGATATTTTCCGGGATACGCAGTGCGCTGGATTTGTGCCATGCTGTTCCGTCGCAGCACAGCAGAATGACATCATTCGGGTATGTCCTGGACAAATCTTGTAGAAATTCGTTCATGCAGACCGAATTACACTTGGGAAGCACTAGAAAGTAGCTGTCTCCCGTCAGTGGTTCCACTGCTCCAAAGGCATAGTAATACCCCCGGATATGGTGACAGGGCACACTTGGGCGTATCCCTTTCTCACACCAGCAGTACTTGGGCTGATTGATTCGTCCGAAGCCTGCTTCATCCTGAAACATCAACCGCACATTTGAGTTGTGGATAACTTTTAGTTCCTCGAGTCGAGACTTAATTTTTTTGAGGCCGCAATTTCTTCATCGCTGGCCTTTTGGGGGTGCTTGCTGCGAGGCATGACCTTGCGCCAGCCGTGACGATGCAGCACGAAGTAGATCTGGCTGTTGCTGATGGGATGATCTACAGCAGCCTGATATGCTGCCTTGATTTCCTTAATCTCAACAAGTTCACCTTTTTCTGCTCTCTCACGGAAGGGCGCAAGAATCTCGGCTTCTTCTTCCGCGCTCATATTACGGTGATTCCCACCGTAATGGTTGCCGGTAATAGCTTCAATACCGCCCTTTTTGTATTTTGCCGCCAATTGAGCGGCATAGGCAGAGTGAAATCCGGTCACTGCCGCAATTTCTTTTCCCTTTGCCCCTTTGGCTCGCATTTCTAATGCTTTTAACCTCGCCTCGGCTCGCTTATCCTTATTCTCTCTGCGAGCTTGGGCTATCTCTTCGATTTCTTTTTCGCTAAATTTATACACTTGTGCCATTGTTATCACCCGGATATATTATAGCACATCGTGCCGAAAATGTTAAATGGTTTTATTGAAAAATAGTATTAAATGAAATGAGGGTAAAATATGATTCGAATTTCACCAGATGCTCTTCGTGCAGCTGCAGAGCGGCAGCGGAATATCCTTAGTGCTGTTGATGAGACTAAAACAAAGATGACTTCCATGACTTCTGAACTTGACCAAGCTTGGAATGGTGGAGCAAGTGTTCAGGCAATTCATACTCTTCAAGACTTGCGAAAAGCAGCCGATAGCATTTTTGATGGATTGCAGGATGGGGCAAGTATGTTAGATGGAATTGCGCAAGCTTTTGAAGCGCTTGATGACGGAGAGAATTCCCCGCTTATAGCAATACGTTTAGATGATCGCTTTAATCAGAGGCTTGGCTGCCCTGCACCAGGGCCTATTTTTTCTTTGGCATTTTCTGGTCAACTTCGTATTGAACCGGATCAAGTACGCGATGTTGCTGCGCAGTGTAATCAGATCGCAGAAGAGTATGTGGGGAAGGCAAATGAACTACAGAACTCTTTGAGCACATTGGAAAGTGATTGGCAAGGAAAATCGTTTACTAGATTTGCGAACATGTCAACCAAATTGATCGGCGCATTTAAGGAGATATCGGAAGCACTTAACGAGTTCGCAAATAAGATCCGTAATGCTGCTAACCGCTATGAAGAAATTGACAATATGTTTTGATTTGTGGATCACGATGGACCGCAATTACTGAAAAGTATCTAATTATGCAGCAAAGAACCTGCTGAACAGAGAGACGCTTGCAGCTCTTGAAGCTAGTGTGTGGACGACCGGCGATTCTTTGAGCGTTTCTAGTGATGAAGTCTTTGCCGCTTACGCAAGGGTTACTGACAATGCAGGAAATATAGACTATTTCTGCTCCGATGGCGCAATTCTGGACACGGAGAAGGCTGGCATTACACTGAGTACCTCCGCTCCGGCTGCGGACAACGGCGATGCAAATATCTATGGTTATTACAACGATGATGTTACCGTAAATGTTAAGGTAACTGATGAGCTTCCGGGTTGAAAGTACCAAGGCTGAAATCACCAATATTGTTGGTCTGGAAGAAAGCATTATCAACGCACAGGAAGTCACTGTGAAGTACACTGTGTTCGACACTATTGGATTGAAGTCCATTAAAGTCTATGCCAATTGAGAACTGGTCGACGAGACTACCGACTACTCTGCCGATATGAATAATTTCAGCGGTAAGTTCACTTTGCTTGAACGGTCCAATGCACAGAGCGTAAAGATTATTGCCGAAGATATGTCCGTCAACATTACTGACACCAGCTCTGAGGACTTCACAAGTGCATAAGCATTCATTGATTCTGTCACTGCATCTACGAATGCGTTCGTCCGTTGGTATGCTAACAAGCCTCTGTTCTGGGGTTCCATTGGTGGCGTAGTCGTTGTGGCAGGCGGCCTGTAGTTCTTCTTGATTGCAAAGCGCAAGAAGAAGGAAGAGGAAGAAGCAACTGCGAAATAATCAACTTAAACCCACCTGCGTGGTGAAAAAACCACGCAGGTGGGGTATCCCCTTATTTATTAGAATTTGGTTGATACGCCTTGTATCGGTCAAATTGTGATAAATAATTATCCGATTGAGAGGTAGCCAGAATGAATCGACTAATTGAAAACGGTCATGTTTTAGAAATGGCTTGTGGCACAAATTTCTCGTACATCCTTAGTGATAATAACGCCTTCCTGTCTACTGAATACAAGGTTTTGCAGAGCCAAGTAAACAGCAACTTTGTTAAGTGCATGAAAATGCTGTATAACGGCCAGGTGCAGCTATTTTACCTCACGACGAATCTCAAACCGTTTTCGTCAATGATACCCTCTCTGGATGCTGATAGCTTTATGATCATTACTTCGAATCTGATTTCTGACATTATTGATGTAAAGCAAAATGGTTTTCTTTCTTGCCAGAACATAAATATTTCCTTCGATAAAATATTCGTTGATCCAACTACATACAAAGTAAGTTTAGTCTATGTACCAATCAGTAAGAGAGGCTATGATGATTATTCGACCTTTGAAAACGAGATTCGGACAGGGCTAGTGAAGCTGATTTCCGGAGTTTCGACCATTTCCTCTCCAAAAACCATTCAACTTGCATCTGATCTTTCTAATGGTATGTTGACAATGGAAGATCTGAGCGGCCTAATCAAGGGAGGCAAGTCGACTGCTGTAAAATCTGAAACTCGTGATGACAAGAAAACTACTGGGCAAGTGCTTCGTATTGTTGCAATGAACGCTCCCACAAGGGTAGAAATTGAGGTTACGAAAGATCGTTTTGTCCTTGGAAAAAATGCTTCGTCTGTTGATGGTGTTATTTCGTTTAATAAAATGATCAGCCGAGTCCATTGCCGTATTGACAGACGCGGAGACAAATTCACAATTACTGATTTGCAAAGTGCAAATGGCACCTACGTCAATAGGGTTAGATTACAACCAAATCAGCCACAGCTAATTAAAAATGGAGATGTGATTCGGCTGGCAAATAGTGACTTCCAAGTTAAGTGCTAAGGGAGGCATGTTGTTATGGCTAAACCTAGAATCATTATCGCAGACAATGATTCCAATTATATCATTCCTCTCCAGTTGAAGTTTGTTGAGGACTTCTTCGAAAAGGTTGATTTAGAGATTATCACTGATAAAGATTTCTTTGAAAACGCTTTTTCTATTTCTCAATGCGCTGACATCCTGGTAATTTCGGAAGATATGTATGACCGCTCCATGCAGCGGCACAATATTGCGCATATCTTTCTCATGACGGAACAATATGAGGAAGAATCTACTGCTGATTTGAGAGTTAATCGGATCTTTAAATATACTAGCATCAGAGAAATCTTTAATAAAATTATTGGTAAGAGTGGCGATGTCCTAAAACTGGAGCGCGATATAAAACAGGCAACTCAAGTTGTGTTGTTTTATTCGGCAAGTGGAGGAACAGGAAAGACTACGGCCGCAATGGGTGTTAGCGCATCCTTAACTAAAAACTATAAAAAGGTTCTGTATATCAACGCTTCACGGCTACAATCTTTTCAGCATATGTTAGAAAACTCAGCGCCCATTACAGCGGCGGATGTGTATGCGAAGTTGAGTGGTGATAACATGGAGAATGCGTATGTAGATGTTAAGCACGTAATTCGCAGAGAACTTTTTAACTATCTTCCGCCTTTTAAAGCTGCATTGATGTCGTTGGGATTACGCTATTCAGTTTTTGGTGAGATTATTAAATCTGCAAGAAAAAGTGGCGATTTTGATTTCATTATCGTTGATGTGGATGTAGCTTTTGACGAAGATAAGGCAGACTTAATTAACTTGGCTGATAAAGTAGTCATTATCACGAACCAAAGTATTGCTGCCGTTTATGCCACAAACACACTTGTTGCTAATATCAATGGTTTGAATACTGATAAGTACATTTTCATATGCAATGATTTCGATAAATTGCAGAGCAATGCTTTGATATCTCCCCAAATATCATTGAAGTTTACAGTTAGTGATTATATTGATCATTTTCGCTTCTATGAGCAGATGAAATTGGACGATTTATCAAAAGAAAGCAGTATCCAAAGAGTGGCATTTCTGATTATCTAAGGGGTTGAGACTATGAATAATGATACTGCAATTGTGGTATTTAAGATGCATAAGCGCAATCAGTCTGTGGATCTCCAGATTCCGTTATTTATTTCGGCAAATGAACTGGTTCTTGCACTTAATACGGTATATGGTCTTGGAATAGACACATCTGATATTAAGCACTGCTATTTGAAAGCTGAAAACCCGATAGCGTTACTGAAAGGAAATAAGACATTAGCCGAATTTGGACTTCGAAATGGAAGCGTGATCAACTATACAGAATAGGAGATTGAGAGATGAATAAGCGACATAAGATAATACTCTCCAATAACCATATCTATAAAGAAATCGAGTTGACTCAGGATGCCCACCAAGTGAAGGTCGGTACGGGTGTAGATTGCGACATAAGACTTCGCAAAGATCTCTTTTTCGGACAGATAGAAATCCTACTCGTGAGGACAGATGCGACTTGGGCAGTGTATTGTTCTGATAATCTGTACCTAACTGCGGGCGATATTAGGAAATTTGTGACGAAGAAGCTCTCCCACGGTGATTCCCTTGAAGTAAAGTACCAAGAAACTGATAATTTCGTTTTTTCGCTTGATTTTCTGATTGATTTCGATGACGGAAAAAGAAAGTATGAGCGCTGTGTTCATGTTGCGGGGGTTTCTGCGATTAGCATTGGGTGTGCAAAGTCCAATAACATAGTGTTAGGCAGTGCATTTGTAAAAGATGATCAGGTTAAGCTGGTCAAGAAACAAGACAGCTATGCGCTGGATATTCAGCAGACTACATATGGGGTGTACCTCAACGGTAGAAAAGCTCAGTCCAACGATACGATCAACAACGGCGACTTTATGTCGGTTTCAGATTTCTTCTTCTATTACAAAGATGGTAACTTATGGACAGAAATCCGAAGTGATTTAGAGGTCAAATCTCTAACATATACCGACTACCCAAATCAGGGCACTTATCCAAAGTTCAATAGAAATACACGGATCAAGCCGGTTGTATGCGATGAAAAAATAGAGATACTCGATCCACCGGCTGTTCCTCAGAAACCCAAAGAGAATGTTTTTCAACAGCTTCTCCCTTCTTTGGGAATGCTCTTGGCGGCAGGGGTCATGGTGATTCTCTATAACAGTCCGACTATGCTTATCATGTCTGGCATTACTGGCGGCATTTCAATCATTACGGCTATAATGACGCTCCGTAATAATCGCAAGGAATATATCGAGGGGGTTGCGGATCGCCTACAGAAATACAATGCTTATGTTGACAACAAGCGGCAAGAAATTGAAATGTTCCGAAGTCAAGAACGGTCGGATCTCGAAGAACTCTATATCTCTCAGGAAGTTGCCCAACAGCGCTTTATCGGATTTTCTTCGAGTCTTTTTGACCGAACTCAGGAAGATGAAGATTATCTGTGTGTTCGTCTGGGCAGTGGCGATGTGGTGTCGAGACGAGTAATTGATTACAAAAAACAAGAGCGATTGGAAATTGGGGATGAACTGCAGCAGATTCCTGAACAGCTCTGTAGCGAGTACAAATTTGTTCACGATGCTCCAATTGTATGTGATTTCAAACAAATAAATGCGGTGGGTATTGTAGGTAAAGAAGAATATAGATTTGAATTCTTGAAGAATGTAGTCATCGATATCGCTGCAAGACAGTATTTCTCTGATGTGAAAATGGTGTTTGTTGCAGAAAAGCATCACAGAGAGTGTGTGTATTGGCTACGAATGTTACCCCATGTATACAACGAAGCAATTGGCGTTCGCAATATTGTTTGTAATGACGAGAGTAAGAATCTGATTTTTGAGTACCTGTATAAGGAATTGACCTTCCGCGAACAGCAGAAGAAACACCAGGATAATATTGTAATCTATTTCTTTGACGAATACGGCTTTAAAACACACCCAATTTCTAAGTTTGTTGACAAGGCAAAAGATCTAGGAGTTACATTCGTGTTTTTTGGTGCTTCCCGAGCGGAGATTTCCCAGGGGTGTGAATATGTGGTTGACATTGAGGATCAGCAGAATGCGGTTCTAATCAATAGTCAAAACATGGGCGATTCAGTTCCCTTCGCCTATCCTACGTTGAGTGATGAACAAGCAACTGATATTGTCCGGCTGCTGGCGCCTGTCTATACTGAGGAAATATCTCTTGAGGGTACCCTAACCAAAAATATCAGTTTGTTTGAATTGCTGAACATCATTGCTGTGGATGATCTGGACTTGGACCAGAGATGGGCCACCTCCCAGGTTTACAAATCCATGGCTGCTCCCTTGGGCATTTCAAAGACAGGCATTGTAAGTCTTGATCTTCATGATAAGGCTCATGGCCCCCACGGCTTGGTAGCCGGTACTACCGGTTCGGGTAAATCTGAAATTCTACAGACATATATCCTATCCATGGCAACGCTGTTCTCTCCGACAGAAGTCGGTTTTGTAATCATCGACTTTAAGGGCGGCGGCATGGTGAACCAGTTTAAGGAACTCCCTCATCTGATGGGTGCCATAACAAATATCGACGGCAAGGAGATCAATCGTTCCCTGAAGTCGATTAAGGCGGAGCTTCAAAAGCGGCAGCGTTATTTTGCCGCTGCCGATGTAAATCACATTGATAAGTATATCCGCAGATATAAGGCAGGAGAGGTATCAGATCCGCTTCCGCATTTGATTATCATCGTTGACGAGTTTGCTGAATTGAAAGCGGAGCAGCCCGAGTTTATGAAGGAACTGATTTCTGCGGCTCGAATTGGTCGTAGCTTGGGTGTCCATTTGATTTTGGCTACGCAGAAACCCTCCGGTCAGGTTAATGAGCAAATCTGGAGTAACTCTCGCTTTAAGCTTTGCTTGAAGGTTCAGAGTCAAGAGGATAGTAATGAAGTTTTGAAATCGCCGCTTGCTGCCGAGATTAAGGAACCTGGCCGTGCATACTTACAGGTTGGCAACAATGAGATTTTTGAATTGTTTCAGTCTGCATATAGCGGTATGCCGGAGAGAACAGATGATTCTAATGTCAAAGAGTTTTCTATCTTTAGTCTTACTGATTCAGGGAAGCGTGTGCCGATTTTTGCACAGCGGAAGAAAAAAACCGGGGAAGGAAGTGCAACGCAGTTGGATGCCATTATTAGATATGTGGCAGCTTACTGCAAAAAGAATGGATTGAGAAAACTCCCCGATATCTGTTTGCCTTCGCTGAGTCACTGTATTGAGTTTCCTGTACAGGCCGTCAAATCTCCAGGGATGTACGATGTAGAAGTCGGCATCTACGATGATCCTGATAACCAGTACCAAGGGGTATATTCTGTTGATATTGCAAGCAATAATCTGATGCTGATTGGATCTTCTCAATCAGGAAAGACAAATATCTTGCAGAATATCATCCGTAGTTTGTCCACCAAATACACACCTGATGAGGTTTCAATTTACATCATCGATTTTGCCTCTATGGTATTGAAAAACTTTGAAAAATTGAATCATGTTGGTGGTGTGGTTTGTCCTTCTGAGGATGAGAAACTGAAAAATCTCTTCAAGCTACTTCGTACTGAGATCGAGATTAGACGCGAACGCCTGATGAATGTTGGCGTTAGCTCTTTTACCGCCTATAAGGAAGCGGGGATGACTGACCTTCCGCTGATGGTGCTGATAATTGATAATCTGAGTGCGCTTAAGGAACTTTATTTCCAGGATGATGACGAACTCTTGACGCTATGCAGAGAGGGATTGACCGTCGGCTTGAGTATTGTTATAGCAAATTCGCAAACTGCCGGAATTGGCTATAAGTATCTATCCAATTTCTCTTCACGAATTGCATTGTTCTGTAATGATAGCAATGAATACAGTTCTCTGTTTGATCACTGTAGCGAGCGTATCGAGAACATTCCCGGTCGTTGTATCGTTGAGCTGGAAAAAAGACATTTGGATTGTCAAGCATATCTTGCATTCAATGGCGAAAAAGAGATTGATAGGGTCAAGGAGATTAAAAAGTACATTGCTGCTGTTAATAGTGCCAATCGTAATTCCCTGGCACGTAGAATTCCGTTAATCCCAACATCGCTTACTCAGGGATATGTGGCTGAGGAATTCGGGAACTATATGCAGAATCGCTTCTCTGTGGTCGCAGGTCTTGACTACTCCACGGTTACTCCTTGTGTAGTCGATTTCTCTGTGCTCGGGCTATTGGCTATTACAGGACGGGAGAACGCAGGAAAACACAATTGGGTGAAGTATTCAATAAGTATGCTTGAGCAGATGTATCCTAGTATGTCAAAAGTTTATATCATCGATGGTCTTAGCAAGAAGCTTAGTTCACTCAAGTCCGCAAAAAATACAAGTGCTTACAGTATTATCCCCGATGATGCTATTGCATTTATCAAGGAAATTGAACAGCAGCTTAAAATGCGTTACGATGCACTTGTTTCAGGAAATGAAGAAGTGCTCAACACCGATGAATTGCTTATTTTGGTGCTTGATAACCAGGATGCCATGCTTGCAATCTGTAATGATAGAGAAGCCCTTGCTGCATATAAGAATATTGTTGGCAGATATAAGAACATGAAGGCATGTATACTTACCTTTATCGATAATGCAAGCATTCCGTATAGTGCGCCGGAGATGTTGAAGAACATTAGAGACCAAAGACAGTTCTTGTTCTTTGACGACATGAGTAATATGAAAATCTTCGATGTGTCGTTGGCAATGTCGCGAAGCTTTAAAAAGCCTATTGAGCCAGGCGACGGCTACTTTATCCGTGAAAGTAACTGCACAAAATTGAAGACTCCAATTTCTCTATCTTTGTAAGAGGAATAGCTGGCCAGTGCAGGTATGTTTGTCTGCACTGATGCAACAAAATCATACCAGGCAACATTTCGCATAATTCAAATGTGTAAGGAGTGGTTATATGAGCTCTGTTTCAATCGGCATTTTGGAAAACAAAAAAGCAGAGTATCAGAGAAAACTAACGGCTGCAAGAAATAGCCTGCAAAGCAATGAATCTGCTTTTGATTCTTTGATTGAATTTAAGGGTAAGGTTCAAAGGTCTCAAGAATCTTTTTACACAATTTCAACCCGAGAGGCTGAGCTGTTGGCAACAATCCGCCCGTATTATGACTATAATAAATGCGTAAAGTCTTTTTCAGACACAATTACACGCTTTTTGGACGGAATCGGAACACGAGTTGTTAATTTTGCTTATAGTGCTTTGGTTCGAATGACAGCAGCCCAAGTAACAAGCATTTTCAACAAGATTGAAGATTTGAATGACGAGATTCTGCGATACCGTAATTCAATTGAGGATATAGATGCTGAGATTGCTTACCAAAAGTCTTTGGAGGTGCAGGTATAAGTGAAAGATATAGTTTATTCCGAAGCGGAGTATGCTATCCTAATAACTCGCATTGAAACATATTCCACCTTTTTGTCCAATAGCATTAATAAATATCAGGAAATTCTAGATTTCCTAATGGAAGATGCCATCCACGATGAACTGATTAGAGCTAAAATCCTAAAGCTAAAAAGTGATGTTTCACTCTACACTAGTCAATTGGAATCTATTCGAGCAGAGACAAAATCTCTTATTGCAAAGATGTCTGAGGATTTTGAAGATGCAGACAAGATGAATCTTCCCGATATGGAAATGTCTTTTATTCAAGCTCTCCTGAGCGCATTCAAGTAAGGAGGCGTCATATGCCCAGCGGTATTGAGCTCGCTTTTTTCTTAATTGAGCTGAAAATTGCAAGTACTAGATTGAACAACCTTGCTACATCTCTAGATTCAAATAGAATTCAGTTCTCATTTAGTAAATCTCAAGGCGACACAGCAGATAAATTTATGGAGCTTGTAGCCAAATATAATGAACTTGGAGCTAGTTTGTCGCAGCTAGTTAAAGATGTTAAGGCATCGACAGATATGACAAGCCAAGGAGTAAAAACTGCGGATCAAAATCTTGCATCGTGCTGGAGCACCCTAGAAAGTAGTCTTGGAAAGGAAGGGTGAGTATATCCATGACGACCAACAGATTTAAAAGAGTGATTACACATTTCTTGCTCTGTGCATTTGTTATATGTCTATTTTCGGCATGTGAATATGCGCCTGAAGCAGGTGAAACAAGTTCAAATCAAAATAGTGGAGGAGATGCAGTAGTGGAATTAACACAACGTCAAATTCATATTTTGGCCGATGTTGGTCTTTCAACTGATTATGAAAAACTGACCGATAGTCAAAAGAATGATATCAAGGCAATAGAGGAAATGCTTTGCTATTTGGAAGATACTTATGTTGGCACCGTAACATACAAATCGTTTACTCAAGCAAGCCCTCTAAATGATGAAGTTCTTACAGCAGAGATTGATGGGAATGTTATTACCGTTACTCGAAACTATGAAGAAGGCAAGTATGTATACACAGACGATTATGCTGCTGTAGTTTCGAATGAAAAATATGAGTCATCAATTGCAGCATTCTTTGAGGAGCGGGACATAAATGTCAAAGTATATGCAGAAATCTCCAGCTTAGAGAATGGAACCGACGATATTTTGTCTAGCGCAAATGCTTCGGTGTTCGTTTTTATCTGTGGTGAGATGAGCCGGAGTGACTTGGAAGAGTTAGTAGCTACCTATGGGGAATGGTATTCACCTAAGCTGAATGGCGTAGCGAATACTACGAGATTCTATGTGGTTAGCAATTTCGATTTCCAAGATATTGGCAAGGCAAATTACTACGATTGCCTGCAAGAGGTTTCGGACGAAAACGAAATCATTTGTATTATTTCGGCAGATGGTAGCATTAGCACGAGATAAGCGGAGGTATCTATGAATTTTACAGATACAGACCTTATGATGCTTGAGCAGCTTACCTATGTAAGTGGCGATGCTTGTAAGCTTGCTGAAGTTACAGCCACGCAAGTTCCAGGAGAAACTGTCGGCGATCGTCTTTCAGTTTTTACAGAGGATGCACTCCAAAAACTTGAGGAGAGCGGAGCTGAAGGGCAGCAGTGGGCCGCTATAATTCGATACATCCAAGGCAACGAAGACATGTGTCGGCTTGTTCAGGGAGAGCAGTTTAAAGATGAAAATGGAACAACACTAGCTACCGCATACTATTACGGTCCTCCTAAATCAGGAGATTCCATTGTTACCTTTCACGGAACGTCGACAGCTGAGCACTGGTATGATAATGCTACCGGATTGGGAACAAGCGATACTGAAGCACAAAAAAAAGCGCTTGAGTATATTAATTCCCTTCCATATGACAACATCACTGTCGTTGGCCACTCAAAGGGCGGTAATTTATCCCAGTATGTTACTATCACATGCGATAAAGTGAATCGGTGCGTCTCTATGGATGGACAGGGCTTCTCACAGGAGTTTATAGATAAGTACTGGGCTGAGATAAACTTAAAGGGCGATAAAATAACCAATTATTCACTTTCTACCGATTTTGTTCATATCCTTCTGTATCCCATCCCAAATTCAAAGCAGGACTACTGCACCGGGGATCGTGTAGACAGCGTGGTTGAAAACCATTATTCAAACTCGTTTTTCCAATACGAAACAACGTATGTTGATGGAAAGCCTGTAACTGTTTTCAAAATGGAAGATGGACAACCCGTAATCTATAATAATCAACTGGAAAATGAAATGATGGCATATCTACATGAATTTACTTGTTTCGTACTTGCGACAATGCCTGCTGATGAGAGAGTCGAAATGGGTGATTATGTAGGCAACATATTGAAGTTGGCAATGACCGGCACACCGGTAGATGGCTACACAAATGTGGTAGATTACCTTATGTCCGACGAGGAAAAGCTGAGCAAGTTTATTGCGTATCTAATTAAATACTTAGAAACTTACAATCTGTCTGAAGAGGATTTACGTTCGTTGATGTCAATGCTCGGTTTAAATGACATCGTTACTGCAATAGATGAATTCTACGCAGAGAATAAAGGATTGTGTGATGTAGCAATTGGAGTCGGCGAAGGACTGTTGGCGTTTTTGTTAAAACAGCTTGGTGATGGGAAAGAAGATAAGATTATTGAAGCACTCCTTGAGAAACTCCAAGATTATTTGGCCGATGAAAAAGGGATTGAACTACCAATCAGCATAAAAGAAACATGGCAAAATGTTGAAGCTGAATATATAGCAATTCCAGATCCTCCTGCCAATGCTAATCAAAATGTGCAGGTTCGCCAAGGAAAAGAATACCAATATACAAGGGCTGTCTATAATGCGCTGATGAGCACATTTAATAGTTTTAGCCGAATGGATTCGGTAAATATTTCCCAGTGGTCGGGATACTCAAATCAGACATGGTACACAAAGCTCTTCATTGGTACTTTCATTTTAGGCATCAACAAATACAACCGAAAGCTAGCCGATATTGTCTCAGCTGCAAAAAATAAAACAGATGAAGCTTTCCAAGCAGTTTCTGAAGTGGATCGAACTTGTGCGCAAAAGGTTGGAGAACAAGTGTCTGCTGTAAATGTTTTAGTGTTGGCGAGTCGATAACTACATGTGAACATAGTTTGCGCCGATACAGAAAATAGGATATTCATGCAAGATTGATTAGAGTATCCCTAGAACAGCTGAGTTAACGCGCAAATCAGTAACATGTCAAAGGCGACTCTGCTTAAGACTTGATGGGCGATGGATTCTTTTTATTACCTATGATGTGGCCAGAGGGAAGGCTACGCAAGTGAATCAAGCATTGCTCGCCATTAGGAGCTGGTGCCTAGTTTCGTGAAGGTGTAAGTATTGTTCTTGGGGTTACTGTAGCACTTGACTCCGCGGGAAAAAAGTTGGCAAGACCGACAGTAACAGCACTACTCGATTTAGAAACAGATTGTTGTGTATACCCGGATTATCCGGTTATATAATTCTTATTTGGGAGGTGAAATTATGGCAGGTCAGATTAGAATTACCCCTGATCAGATGCGCAGCCGAGCAACCGAATACCGCGGTCAGGCCGACATCGTTGGTGAGGTTATCAGCAAGATGGACACTCTGCTGACTGCTCTCCAGGGCGAGTGGGAAGGTGCTGCAAGTGATGCATATGCTGCTCGTTTTGCAGAACTGAGACCCGGTTTCGTCGAGGCTCAGAACCTGATCATGGAGATCGCAACTGCTCTCGATTCTACTGCTCAGATCATCGAAGATACTGACAGCAACATCGCAGGTCAGTTCAGAGGCTAAAACACTTATGGACAACCCCTCTGGGTTGCGTGCAAACAGAGGGGTTGTTTCATAAAAGCGCATTGTTTTGGTTATCCAAGGATTCTTATAACAAAGGCGGTATAACGCAATGACTATTGAAGAAATCAGGTCATATATTAGATACAACGAAAATCTAATAGATCAATACTCGCGAGAGAAGCGAGATTTGGAAAAGCAGATCAGCGAATTAGAGGCGCTTAGTGCCAAATATTCTGGGCTTCAATCCAGATTTGAAGATCGGCAGCAACAACGACAGAACAGGTTGTCGTTTTCCTTGAGTAGCTGCTTGCAAAATCAAATTCTCAAGAGATATTACAATGGAATGAACGGATTGCTTGGTGGCTCCGATTTTAATAACGCATGCGACGGCCTCTCAGAAGCCAAGAGAAAGATAAACCAAAAGATAAACCAGTTGGATGATCAACTTGACGATTGCAAAGAGAGGATTGCGTATCGTAGAAGGCACCGCGACTATTGGAAATCTCAGTTGGCAACTGCGATGGCAGAGGGGGGAGCATAATGGACCCGAATTTGATTATAGACGATGATTACGTTTACGATGTGGGTGACGATTGCAGATTACGCGGTCGAAAGCTCGAGGAGATCCTTGATTCTTACCTCACCATTCTTAATGAAATTAAATCTGAAGCATTGCTTGACGGCAGTATTGCAGACGCTCTTAGTGCGTTTATTGAGTGTGTAGCTCTGCTGAATGACCAGCTCACAACTCTCTCAAAAAATGTAGACGATACAGGGCTGAGCTTTATACAAGAAATAAATACTGCGGACGATTATTTGTTTTAAAAGGAGTGTTCTTATGGCAACAATTAATGCAAATATCACCGCGTTGGAAGAGAAAATTGGTAGATTATCGGCACTGAAAACTGAGTGTGAAGCGATTTCTGTAGAAATAAACGAAGTGGTAGGTTCCGGTATGTCGATTGAGGTGATTCATGCTGTGGATGCAGAATATACAGCAATTAAAACGGCCGTGATAACCTTGCTTGACAATTCAGTTGCATTCTTTACGAATGTAAAGTCTAGCCTTGTTGAGGCTGATGATAATGCAGCGAAAAAGTTAAATTAAGGAGGCGGGCTATAAATGAAGAGAGATTTTTCAGAAAGTGCTCGCCAAGAGCTGCTTTCGCTTGTGAAGCAAGTCGAGGATGAGCAGTGGTGCGATTTTACTGATTGGGTTGGAGATCGCTGGTATGATTTTGAAGGATGGATCGGACAACTTGACATACGGAAGTATGTTGACAATGTGAATTCGTATCACAAAAAAGTCATAGATAAAAATGATGCATCGGCAGATGAAATCAACAAAATATTCGAAGCGGTAAATACGCAGAGTGTAAATTACCGGGGAAGATTTTTAGCTATACTAACCGATCTGCAATCTTTCCGGCAGTTGCTCACTACCATTTCCAATGTGGTGGCTCCTGGCAATGGCCAGTTTGATCCTGTGTACATCGGTACAGGACTTAAGGATGCCGTCAATACATATTTGGAAAACAGCGAGTTGCTTCAGAAGATTTCTGGAGATGGTCTTAATAGTGAAGACTTGGACGAAGTGCAAGATCAGGATCAATTGCAACGACTGCTGGATGCTATGGGAAGCACTTTGATAGCGCTTGTTCCGGATGTTGGGGTGGGTCAAAAAGTAGAGATTCCAATTGGTCCAGACTTGACATTCTATTACGCAGTTGATGCCGAGATTGATAGTGCAAGTAATGTTGATATCAACATGGTAATTGAGGATCAGAGAGTCAAAATCGATAATATCTCTGCTGAGACAGGCGGAATGCTATCCATTGGAACCGAGTGCAATATGGATGGTGATGGCAAAATTTCTGTCAGCAGTGACAACTCTAGCGTTAGCTTTGATTATACCGGTACACTTGAGGGATCAGGTACGGTTACGATAGGAAACAATACCTATACAGTTACGATTATTGCAAGCCCGGATAAGTTGGTTTTGGAAGAATCTGTTACAACCGAGGTTGAGGGCGGTTCTGTAACGACCAAAATCGGAATTGAGAAAAAGAACAACTCTAGTTGGAAAGCTGTTCCTGTTCCTGTTCCCATCGAGGTTCCGTATCCCGGAGTTCTTCCTGATATTGAGATTGATTGGGAAGCGGTTGGAACTGTTGTGGTTGTAGCAACAGCGGTCTATACAGTCATATATATTGGAACGGCAGTCTACACTGGCGGTGGGTCGCTTGTTGTTTTGCCGCCGCCAATTCCCGCATAATGAGGGCCCATAATGAAAATACATCATAGAATTATCTGTGTAGTGCTTTGTGTAGCATTTGCACTGTGTTTGTGCGCCTGTGTAAGCGAATCTACAGAGCCGACCACCATATCCGAGCAGAATACGAGGTCTATTGTGTTTTCGGAAAAATTTCTTAATGTTGCTGAAGTGTCTCCGGAGGGTTGGATCGAGAGCTTGAACAAACTTGGTGCTGATCAGTATGCAAATGTGCGAGTAACGGACGGTGGAAAGTCGGTTACTGTCGATGTAACAGATTCTCAAATAGACTTTTGGATATCTGTAGTAGATGATGGATTGCATAAGTTAGAAAGCGATTTTCAAAACATAAATAGCAATTATGATATTAATTACAGCGAGGATTATAGCTGTGTAGACCTATATTATGATTTGGATTTACCCGCACGGGATGCAATCTATTATGTAATTTATTGTGAAGTATACTGTGCCTTTGGACAACTGCTAAATGGTGAGGATCCAAACGCATGGGTAGTTAGCTGCAATATTTTCAATTCAGAAACAGGTAAACTTGTTACTAGTGGCGACAGTGATACGGGACTTTCATATGAATCGTCTGATTGGGAGGCAAGTAAATAGCATGGACGTTAAAATGTTTGAAGCAATGACGGTGACAATCCCAGATGGTTTCATCGTTGCCAATGGCGGCGACATGAAGGCTCATTTTGGCTCGACACCAATCGATTATGCGTTCCTGCATAGTGACAAAGGCGCAGCGGTAGGAGTTATTAAAACAGGGACAGAGCTTACTGACGCTATGGTCGAAGCCCAACTTGTTGCATATCAGCAGCATTACAGTCGCATGGTGCCTGGTTTCCAAATGGGCGAAATGCGGAAAAGCGGAAAAACTGGCCGCAATGTGGCGTTTATGACATACAAGTCAAATGCACCTACAAGGGACTTATATAATATTCTGGCAATTTCCACGCTAAATGAAAAAGAAATTGTTTTCCTGTTCTCTTGTGATATGCGTGATGCTGTAGATTTTATGTATAAGTTTTTAGCAATACTGGACTCGATTGTTGTAGATCAGTAATTTGACTTGTGTTCCAAAACCACGGTTTATGTACTGTGGCGCACCGCTATGCAAGCCCAGAGTGTCAGAGGGGGCCAAACTGGCCCCCTCTTTATATCTTTCCTTTCTGCTTGTTCGGGTCGGGCGAAAGTAAGCGTCTCTCTGCGCATTATAGAAGCTGCGCTCTGCAAACAGTGTCATGAGACCAGCAAGCTGAATACGCCGCGAAAGATGGTGCATGCTGACCGCTGGTTGTGGTGCATCATGGCCGCTTGAGATGGTGCGTCCATTCCGCTGTTCATGGTGCAGCATTTCCGCTGCAAATGGTGCAGGGGTCATGGTTTCCTGTATAATGGAACTGCATTGAAAAATGCAAATCTATTATCAGGAGGTTGTCACCATGGCAAACCACAAAGAGATCCTCAGGCTAAAAAGCCTGGGACTCACTCATGCCCAGATTGCACTAAGCTGCGAATGTGGGCGAAACACGGTCACCAGGACCCTACAGCAAGCGCAAAGCGCCGGGCTTAGCTGGTCGCAGGCCCGCAATATGACCGAGGAAGAAATCACCGCAAAGCTTCTAAATGTCAATGAATATTTGAGCCAGGTGCTAGTCAATATTTGAGCCACTTATGCTAATGAATACTTGAGCCACTTGGTACAAAAGTATGAGTGAATCCCTGAGCCAGCTGTGACCGAAAATTCAGCCAGCGGTGTAGCCGGCGGTTGCTGCGGCTTCATTCTCAGCCTGTGCAGTCTGCAGACGGTAAGATGGTCTGCTCATATCCAGCACATGGGATCGGTATGTCAGCCGGTCGACCAGAGCTGCGACCATCGTTGTGTTCTCAAACAGCTGTGTCCATTCGGAGAAGGACAGATTTGTGGTCACAATGGTGCTGGATCGTTTACTGCGTTCAGAGATTACCTTAAACAGCAGTGCGTACACCGCTCCCCGAGATCACCTCGACCGGCGAAATTGAGCAACCGTTCCGCTGAAATTGAGCAATGGCACCGCCCGGATTGAGCAGTGCCACCGCTCG
>JBJDYH010000389.1:0-5156 GCA_051867135.1 Faecousia sp.
GCCATTCTTTTTCGTTTTCTACTGGATCACCAAACACCTCGATAAATTGAGATTTCACCAATTCATCGATGCTGACGATCAGATTATTGTAGGCGTCCCTGGTGTCGATCATGCTCCAAAGAAGCTCAACCAGCTCATCCTGCTTTCCTATATCTGGAAGCTCGAACTCGTAGTCGGCGAGGTCTTTAAACAGTACATAGGGATTTGTCGATCCCTTGGACTTCTTGATGGACCACTCCGTAAAGCTCTCTGTGTACATGATAAAGGGCAGAAGTCGCTGGCGCAGGATACTCTCGTCTTTGGTTTCCAGAACAAAGGTTGTGTTTGCCGTGACACCGTCAAAGTCCGCGACTGCAATTTTGCGCAGGTATGTCCTTCGGGAACCGTACAGCACTTGCCCCTTCTTGAACTCGCGGATGAAGGCGGGGCCGACGTCATCAGTGGCGAATCGCCCGCGTCTGCGTATTGTCAGATCATCGGTGTCCATGTGATCACCAGCCACGTAGAACTCATAGGGGTTGTTCTTTTGGTCAATTTTGCCCTTATATTCTTTGACGACATCCCCAAATCTAACCTTAGCCATCATCCTCACCACCTTCCAACATTCTAGTCAGCGCATCGCACTCGCCTCTTGCCGTGGCGGATGCTTCGACCCATTCCTCGTAACGCGACTGCGTGTCGCGGTCATCGCTGTCCTTCACGCCAAGATCTACGGGAATATAGAGCGTGAGGTTCAGAGAGAAGTTGTTCTTCTCAATATCCCGAATAGAGACCTTCTTGGCAATCTCCCCATCGGACTGGAACTTCTCATAGGCGTCAGCAATTCTTTTGATGTGCCGGTCTTCCAGATAGCTCTGGGCGTTTTTGCGCGTCACTTCATTGACTGCGTTGATGAGCAGGACCTGGCCCTTCCGATCTTCGGCCTTTTTGGTTCGGCAGATAACGATACACGCTTCCATCGAGGCGTTGTAGAACAGGTTAGGCCCAAGGCCGATCACGCATTCCAGAAGGTCGGAGCGAATCAGTTTCTCCCGCATGTCCCGCTCTTCATCGCGGAAGAGTACGCCGTGTGGGAAGAGGATCGCACAGCGACCGGTATTCTGTCGCATGCTGACCAGTATGTGCTGGAAGAAAGCGTAGTCTGCGCGACCCTGCGGGGGCACGCCAAGGAAGTTCCTTCCGTACTTGTCAGCAGAGAACGCGTCACGGTTCCACTGACTGATGGAGTATGGCGGATTGGCCACAACAATGTCAAACTGCTGCAACTTCCCGCGTTCCGTGAACGCCGGTGCAACTAATGTGTCTCCGTTGGCGATCTGGAAGTCTTCCACGCCGTGCAAGAACAGGTTCATCCGTCCGATAGCGCAGGTCAGAGCGTTAACCTCTTGCCCGTAAAGAGACACATTGCGCCATTCTTTTCCGTTCTCCTTCAGATAGGAAATAGAAGAGATGAGCATACCGGCGCTGCCACAGGTTGGATCATAGATGGACTCTCCAGGTTCCGGCTTCAGAAGCTCTGTCATCAAATGGACGACGGTCCTGTTGGTGTAGAACTCCTGTGCGGTATGTCCACTGTCGTCAGCAAACTTCTTGATGAGGTATTCATAGCCACGACCGAGTTCATCCTCGGGACAATTCTCGATAGAAAGAGTCTTTGAGCTGAAGTGCTCCAAGAGGTCTTTCAGCAAGCGATCCGGCAACCGGTGTTTGTTGGTCCAAGTTCCGTCGCCGAAGATCCCTGTCAGCTTTTCACTGTTAGCCTTCTCAATGGCCCTGAATGCTACTTGAATTGCCTTCCCGACGTTGGAAGGTACATTGCGTACATCATCCCAATGAGCACCATCAGGTATAGTGTAGCTGTGCGTTTCCTCCCACTCAGCGGCCTCCGGGCCGTTTTCCTTCACGGCCTTTTCGGTTTCCTCTTCGTACACGTCGTTCAGCCTTTTGAAAAACAGCAGAGGGAAAATGTACTGCTTGTATGCTCCGGCGTCGATATTGTTTCTTAGTAGGACTGCTGATCCCCAGAGGTAGGATTCCAGTTCGCTCTGTGAAATCTTACTCATGGACGTAACCTCCTTCGATTAGTAGCCGCTGCATTTTGTCTTCGGCTCTTCTCGCTGCGTCCAGCGCTTCATAATAATTCTTACGCACGATTTCGGGAGGGATAGTCTTCTGCTTGCGCTTTGCAATGTATTTCTTAACATTAAGGTCGAAATCACCATCTTCAACGTCCTTGATGGTAACGATTCGGCACCGCTCGATTACATCCACGTAATCCATGTAGAGCTTGGTGATTGTCTTCACGTTTTCAGGTGTGATGACGTTCTGGGCTCGCTTGGACACATAGATTTCAGAGGCGTCGATGAGACAAATGCGACCTTTATGCTTGTGGGCCTTCTTGTTGCTCAGAAACAGGATGCAGGCAGAGACACCGGTGCTATAGAAGACACCGCTGGCGAGAGTGATTACCGCCTCGATCTTATCTGATCTCACGAGCTGTTTGCGGATCGATCCCTCCTTACCAGTGTGGAACAGTACGCCTTGGGGTAAGACGACCGCGCACCGACCGTTCTTTGGGTCCATAGACTTGATCATATGCTGCAACCACGCGAAGTCTGCGCTGGAGTCTGTAGGGCAGCCCCAAATGTTCCGACCGTACTGATCCGACTCGAATTGGTCGGCTCCCCATTTCTCCATCCCAAACGGAGGATTAGCGAGAACGCAGTCGAAGGTTTTCAGCCTTCCCTTTTCCAAGAAAAGAGGGCTTCGTAGGGTGTCACCCTGCTTGATCTGGACATCCTTTGCACCATGAAGGTAGAGGTTCATTCGGGCAATAGCAGAGGTTGACAGATTGTTCTCTTGGCCGAATATTCTGCCATACGTGAGGCGATCGTTGTGCATGTGATGAATGGCTTCGATGAGCATACCGCCCGTTCCACATGCGGGATCATACACAGTTTCCCCTGGCTGCGGATCTAGAAGATCCACCATCAGCTTCACGATTGTTCTCGGTGTATAGAACTCTCCGGCGTTCTTTTTCGACATATCAGCGAACTTCTTGATCAGAAATTCGTAGCTGTCTCCCATGATGTCGGCGGAGTAGTTCCTGTTACCCACCTTGATAAGGGACATGTGTTCGATCAGGTTTTTCAAACGTTCGTCAGTAAGCTTGTTCTTGTCGGTCCACGTTGCATCATCAAAACTGCTGAAGACACCGGATAACGTGTCGGGGTTTGCCTTTTCGATGCCTGTCATGGCCTTCACGATTGCCTTACCAACATTTTGGCTGACCGCGTGTACGTCGTCCCAATGACAGCCCTCTGGAATAACGAAGGAGTGCATGTCCTCGGCTTCGGCGTATTCTACGTCCCCACCGGAGAATTCGAGCGCCTCTTCATATTCTTCATCGTAGACATCGGAGATTCTCTTAAAGAAAAGAATTGGGGTCACATAGCTCTTAAACTCGTCCTGGTTGATCGGCCCACGCAGTATGTTGCATGCCTCGAACAGATGGTTGAAAAGCTGGCGGCTCGTTGTCTCTTCCGGAGAGGCTTCGGCATCATCGGCGTCGTCATCAGCAGCCTGAGAAGCGCCCTCTATGATCTCCTCGCGGCTTGCGCCTTCAACTTTTCGATCTGCACTGCGTTTCACCGGCACACTGACATCTCTGACTTTCCTCTCCATAACAGGGGGGTACTTGTTTTCGAATGCCACCAGTATTTGCAAGAGCCTCTTATCGAGGAAGGTAAGGGCATGCTTTCGGACGTCAGAGGGGATGCCATAGTAGGCTTCCGCTACGCCGCCGCAGATGGCTGCCAAGGTATCGCTGTCGCCGCCGATGGAGATTGCATTCCGGATAGCGTCCTCAAAGCCGGTGGACTCGAAGAAAGCCATCAGTGCTTGCGGGACGGTATCCTGGCAGGTCTCGTTGAATCTGTATGTAGACCTGATTCCCTCCAACGTGAAGTTCATGGGGTAGTAGTTCTTGTCGATGAAATCCCTAATCTCCAGAATGCTATTGCCGGATCGCGCCATGTAGATAGCCGTTGCAGTTGCCTCAGCGCCTTTGAGACCCTCCGGGTGGTTGTGCGTCACCTCGGTGATCATCCGAGCGAGAGCCTTTGCCTGCTCCAGACTAGTGGCGGCAAAGCCTGCAGGGCTAACGCGCATCGCGGCTCCGTTCCCATAACTATTGTAGGGTTGGGGATTGCTTGAGAACATCCATTGGCGGAATCTGCCACCATACCCGCAGTCAGGATAGTTACGACCGACTGACTGCATGCATTTCACAGCGTTTTGGGAAAGGTCACTATAGTCTGGCTTGCTTACCAACACCGCTTGTGCCAGCGCAAGTGTCATGATGCTGTCGTCGGTGGGAAAGCATTTATATGTCAGAAATTCAAATTCCTTGCTCTTGATGTTGTTCCATTCAAAGCGAGAACCTACGATGTCCCCGATAATTGCTCCTAACATGGTCTTGTCCTCCTTATGCGGATGCCCTCTGCTGCTGATCGAACAGTTCGTTCAGCTTGCGGGGGGTATACTGGCGCTCGTTCATTCTCTCCATTACCTCGAGGCTCTGCTGGACCTTGATTCCAAAGGCGCTATCGAGGAAGGTAGAACGCATAAGCGCCGTCTTGCCCATCTCGTCTTTGATCTCACGGCGTTTACGTCTGCGCTCTTGGAGCATGCGGGAGACCTTCAGCATCTGGCAGTCGCTCAGGTCGGAAAACTCAATGTAGTGCATGATATCGCAGATCTCTTTATCGACGTCGGAGAGCATCTGGTTCAGATTGCTCTGATACTCGCCAATGTGATCGCTCATGTAGCAGAGGTCAGCGAGCATGGATTCCCAATCGTTGTGGAGGTGGTCGAACAGGGTCGGCGTCTCGAATGCATCCAGCTCTGGGGCTCTGTACACATCCTCCGTTTTGACCTTGGGTTCCTCGGGGAGCACATGTTCCACATCTGCTTCAACAACGCTATAATAGCGAGCTTTGCGTCCAGTGCCGATACGTGCGTTGGCATCCTGAATTGTGAAGAGCGTGGCCTCGGAGCTATCACGAGCGGCGACAAGACTATTGTTTTCGTTGAGCATGTAATAGTGGCCCGAAGTATCGACGATATAGTATCGTTTTCCTGTATCAATCACAAAC
>JBJDYH010000390.1:0-5136 GCA_051867135.1 Faecousia sp.
CCCAGCTTATGGACGAAATCTGGGGGATGTTCTCCGAGACGGACGAGCGGACGGTCAACACGCACATCAACCGGCTACGGGATCGTTTTGCTGATTGTTCCGATTTTGAGATCGTTACAGTACGGGGACTTGGCTATAAGGCGGTGAAGAAAGTTGAGTAGGAAGCCACATTCCAAGCTTTGGTTGTATTTCACCGGAGTTATCTTCACGACTATTTTTGTTGTCTTTCTTTTGGTTACAGTTGTATGGTTTGCGCTGTTTCAGCTAAACCTCATTCCGATTGATCCCAGAGCAAGACATGCTCCGATCCTTTTATTCTCGCTGGGAAGTATCCTGTTAGGCTCGATTATTACTCTGTTCGTCGGCAAATTGATCATCCGGCCCATCCAGAATATGTGTGATGCCTTCGACGAGCTTTCCCAAGGGAATTTTGCTGTCAAAATTTCAACAGACGAAAAAGTTGGGGAAATCCGGGAAATGGCACAACACTTCAACGCCATGACCTATGACTTATCTCACATGGAGACCCTGCGCAGTGATTTCGTTGCCAATGTATCCCATGAGTTCAAGACGCCGATTGCGGCCATTGAAGGATACGCAATGCTGCTGCAAAATCCAAACCTGACCCAGGAAAAACACGACCATTACGTAGAAATTATTTTGGATAATTCCCGGCGACTTTCCATCCTGTCCAGCAATATTCTGACCTTATCCAAATTGGAAAATCAGGAAATGATCGTGGACAACCGGGAATTCCGGCTGGATGAGCAGATCCGAAGATCCATCCTGCTGTTGGAAGGAAAGTGGTCTGCCAAAAACATAGAATTTGACATGGATCTGCCGAAGCAGATGTATTTCGGCAGTGAACCGTTGCTGGCCCAGGTGTGGAGCAATATCCTGGACAATGCCATCAAGCATTCCCCAGCAGGCAGCATGATTCATGTAAATATCCAAGTTGCGGACAAATGGCTTACTGTTTCCGTTTCGGATCACGGAGATGGCATGACAGAGGAAGTTCAAAAGCATATTTTTGAAAAATTCTATCAGGGGGACAATTCCCATCAGGCAGAAGGAAATGGGCTAGGTCTGGCATTGGTAAAGCGAATTGTCGAATTGTGCCATGGTTCCATTTCGGTAATCAGTTCCCCAGGAAAAGGTACATCTTTTACGGTCAGATTACCACAATCCTAATAATTTTCTAAAACAAAAGTATCGATTCTGTCGTAGCTGCGGTCGAGGGCGTTTGAGCCGTTCGTTCTCTCAGTCGCGGCTTGAGCCATGGCTGCTCTCCCATTGGGAGAGCCTTTGCTGCCTGTGTCTCAGTTTGTGCCATAGCGTGCAAGGCAGAATCTTTTCAAGCTTGCGGTGGCTGGATATTGGATTCAGAGCTTTCAGATCATATGGGTTCACCATACCTCTTTGGAGATGACCTAAAACTTCAATCAAGTCACAATTGTTTCCCATTTCCTCGATTGTGAGTTTACCATCAGTTTATCTTGCTGTGTCCTTCAGTTTACGTTTCTGTGATATACTGTCTGGCACATAGAGAATACCCATATGATATTTTCTGAAAAAACTGAAAGGACTGTATTCATGCTTCAAATCAACCGCATATCCAAAGAGTATGTCACCGGTGATTTCATCCAAAGTGCATTGGATGGTGTCAGCCTGAATCTCCGGGACAATGAATTTGTAGCGATTTTGGGACCCAGCGGTTCCGGTAAGACCACGCTGCTGAACATTATTGGTGGTCTGGATCGCTACGACACCGGTGATCTGATTATCAACGGTGTGTCGACCCGCCGTTACACAGACCGGGACTGGGACTCCTACCGCAACCACACGATCGGCTTCGTCTTCCAGAGCTACAACCTGATCCCCCACCAGAGTATTCTGGCAAATGTGGAGTTGGCGCTGACCATCTCCGGCGTTTCACCGAAGGAACGCCGCCAACGGGCCATCGAGGCACTGGAAAAGGTAGGTCTGGGCGATCATCTGCATAAACGCCCCAGTCAGTTGTCCGGTGGTCAGATGCAGCGTGTTGCTATTGCCCGTGCCCTGGTCAACAACCCCAGAATCCTGCTTGCGGATGAACCCACCGGTGCTTTGGATACCGAAACCAGCATCCAGGTCATGGAGCTGCTGAAAGAGGTTGCGCAAGACCGTCTGGTCGTCATGGTCACCCACAACCCCGAGCTGGCTGAACAGTATGCGACACGTATTGTCAAGCTGAGAGACGGCATAATCACGGATGACTCCGATCCTTATGAAGTAGATACAAAGGCATTGACACCTCCACAGCATAAGAATATGGGCAAATCCTCCATGTCCTTCGTTACCGCACTCTCCCTGAGCTTTCATAACCTCCGCACAAAACTGGCCCGTACTCTCTTAACCGCCTTTGCCGGTTCTATTGGTATCATTGGCATTGCGCTGATTCTTTCCCTTTCTACGGGTGTTAATACCTACATTACGGATATCCAAAAAGATACTATGACATCCTATCCCATTACCATCAGCGCACAGTCTATGGACGTCAGCAGTTTGCTGGAACTGCGCTCTACCGTGGTAGGCACCACAAAAGAGGTAAAACATAAGTTGAACGGCGTTTATTCCAATGGCCGTGACTTCGAAATCGCCTCCACCGCAACCACCAGCATCAGCGAAAACAATCTGACTTCCTTTAAGGAATATCTGGATGACACCAGCAGTGAGATCCATCAGTATGTTGGTGAAAATGGAATTGTCTATTCCTATGATTTGAATTTCGGTGTCTATACCTATGACTCCGAAGGTACTTTTGTCAACACCGACGGCAGTACGCTGGAAGACGATGCAGAGGCGTCCAACGTTCTGCTTTCCGCAATGGACTCTTCCATCGTTGCGCAGAAAATCGCCGGCTCCTCCTGCTTCAGCGAACTGCTTCCCGGAAAGGGCAATGCGCTTGTAAGCCCGGCGCTGAAAGATAACTTTGATGTCGTCTATGGACACTGGCCCAAAGATTACGACGAAGTGGTTCTGGTTCTGGACGAAAACCATGAAATTGCCGCCAAAACTTTGTATGAGCTGGGTTTGCTCCCCACCTCCGAGTATAAAGACCTGATGAAAGATATCAACGACGGTAAAGAAGTGGATCTGGACACTGTCGAATGGGACTACGACGAAATTTGCGAACAAGAATATTACATGATCCCTGCCTGCGATACGTATGTCCGCAATGATGACGGCACTTTTACCTGCATTGCAGAGGATATCGAAGCACTGGAACAGCTGTTTGACGATGCCGTCAAGCTGGAGATCGTTGGCGTCATCGTTCCCAATAACGAAGATGCAGCCACGCTGATCAGCGGCGCTATTGGCTATACCAGGGAACTGACGGATTACATCATTGAAGAAACCGATGACAGCGAGATCGTCCGCGCACAGAAGAAAAACAAAGATGTCAATGTGCTGACCGGTCTGGCTTTCAACCCTGAAAACGATGATGACAAGATTGAGGATGCCAGAACATATGTGAGCAGACTGGGCATCAGCGACAAGGCAAATATGTCCAAAAAGATTCTGCAAGCACAGTATAAGGACAACACCGTTATGCTGGCTCAGGTCGGCAACATGAGTGAAACACAGCTTGCCAATCGTCTGGATACTATCATGAGAAGCTCTGACAAAGATACGATACTGTCCATATATGATAACTACATCTCCGTTGGTACTTATGATGACAACATGACCGAGTTTGGTGTCGTCAGTCTGGATGCGCCTTCCTCCATCAGCATCTATGTCGACAGTTTTGAAGATAAGAATGCGATTTCCGAATGTATCGAAGCTTATAACGAAACTGCGGATGATGATGAGCAGATCACATACACCGACTATGTTGGAATGCTGATGAGCTCCGTCACCACCATCATCGATGTTATTTCTTATGTATTAATTGCCTTTGTAGGTGTGTCCCTGGTAGTTTCCTCTATTATGATCGGTATTATCACCTATATTTCCGTTCTTGAGCGTACCAAGGAGATCGGCATTCTCCGTGCTATCGGCGCCTCCAAGAGCAACATCTCTCAGGTGTTCAACGCTGAAACCTTTATCATTGGTCTTCTGTCCGGCGTACTGGGCATCTTGATCAGCGGACTGCTGTTGATCCCCGGAAATGCAATTATCCACAGTCTGGTTGGTACTAACGATGTCAATGCGGCTCTGCCTGTAGCAGCTGCTGTCGTTCTGATCCTGCTCAGTGTGGTTCTGACCCTCATCGGCGGATTTATCCCCGCAAAGAAGGCTGCACGGAAAGATCCCGTTACTGCACTGCGTACTGAGTAATTGAGAAAAGAAAAGCTGCGTGCGCTGTAAAAGGAAGTTTACTCTCGGAAGATCATAATGAGACGGGTTTCTGTGATTTTCTATGCCGAAAATCATGGAAACCCGTCTTGTAATGATCTCTATATGAACCATTTGCAAAACGTCTCTTTTTCATTGGATACCCGTATAAATGGTCTCGATTTTCTTTACCATTCACATTTTCTGTTTGAAATCGTGTATAATGGTTTAAGCAGTCGAACCAAGCGGAGGATTGTGTATGATGCACGCAGAATAAATTGAAACAGCTGGCCCTTGAAATAAAGAACTGTCAGGATACACTGCTGGCTCTGGGCGACAAGAACCGCCAGCATTTGATTTTGGAATTGATGCAGGTTAAAGACTGTCACGGTGTTCGTATGGTCGATCTCGCCCGAAGGAGCAACCTGTCCAGGCCCGCAGTATCTCACCATCTACAAATTCTCACAAAAGCTGGGATTGTGCGCGGCGAGAAGAAATGAAAAACTATTACGATTTCGATACCGGAGCAGATGCGATCAGCAAAATAATCGCCGCGCTTCTCCATGCGAAAGCCATCATGGAGTTCTGCGGTATGGAGGACGTTGAACAGAATTCAGTCAGGAGGCAAAAAAGTGATGAAAGTCCATATCTTTCATACGGGCAGCGTGATCGTCGATCAGGCGATCCCATATAAAGAGAAAAACCCTCTGGCCGTAACCGGTTTTTTCAGGGGTGCGGAAAAGAAACTGACGTTACCTGTATCGGCATATCTGATCCAGCACCCAAAAGGAAACGTCTTAATTGACACAGGCTGGG
>JBJDYH010000391.1:0-5130 GCA_051867135.1 Faecousia sp.
AATTGAATATAATGTTTTCGAGCAAATAGAAATGTGCTAAACTGAACATGCAAATGTATTCAATGTGGTTTTTGACTGTTCCCTTTCTTTTTGAGAAGAATCAAACGAAACTCAGTTTTTATACAAAGTTCAAACTTATAGGTCGAGCAAATGGTATGCAAGTAGAGAGTCCTCTATTTCTTCATTGATATTACGGGCTGATCCCCTTTTCAGAATCCTGCAAAAACTACACTTTTGTGTGGGGCATGTTGTTGCATTCTTTGATATAATGAAAACACAGAAAAGCATTCGAAATTATCTTCCTATGGGAGGACCATTGTTCGTATATGATGAATGCAGGTTGAAGTTACAGGACAGGTTTGCTACAGCAGGGCCTGATGGCGTTTTTACGGGCCGGTTCGATCTCATATCGTACCACGAAAATGACAAATAATGAACAATATGACCACATGGGGAGGTGGATTGCATGAAGGAAAGAAAAAAGGCCATAGTCTTTCAACTGCTGGCATTTTTCATTCTGCTGTTTCTTTCCGCTTATCGTCAGGCCAGTATGCAATACATCCCGGATTTGCGAATTAGACATTATATTGTCTACGCAGGCTATGTTTTTTTGATCGTTGTCTGGGTACTTTCCCTTCGATCCCGAGTGACACAAAGAACCATTTACCGATTTCTGCTTGGTGAGGCGGTGCTGATGTGGATGGGCCTCACGATTCGTTTCGTGCAGGATGCCTTCCTGCAGGAAAATCTTCCGTTGCTAAGGCTCTCAGGGTACTTTGTGAGTGCTACTCTCCTGCCTATTTTCCTTATGGGCTTTTTTGCTTCGCTGGGTCTGGGACAGGGTGAGAACTATCAGCTGCCGAAAAAGTGGTATTGGATTTCCCTTCCTGTACTTTTTCTGACCGCTTTGCTCCTCACCGATGCAAAGCACCATTTTGTATTTCGTATTTTGCCGGAGGAAACAGAGCCCAACATTTTTTTTCATCCGGGTATTGGCCTGTATTTGATCTGTGCGATGGCTGTCCTGTTGATCCTGATGAGAGCGATTGTCATTTATCAGAGAAACAAAATCAGCCCGAAACAGTATACCCTCAGCAGATTCCTGCCCCTTGCGCAGGTGTCTCTCTTAGCCATTTACATGATCCCATATCTGATTTCTTCGTTCTATAGAACTCCTGAAATCATTGAGTTTTTTGCGGGAATCTATTATCTGGAAGTTTTATCATGGGAACTTTATATTTTAACCAGCCTTGTTCCGGTTAATATGGAGTATACCGGTATTTTTGAATATGCTACCGTAGGAATGCAGATCACCGATGAAAACGGCCGCCAAATTCTGTGTTCCCAGAATGCGGATAGCCTGACCGGCAGTCTGTTTGAACAGCTGAAACAGGAGAAGAAGCTGGTTTTCCCTGACAAGGAGCTTATCCTGCATGAGAACGGAGGCACCTGTTTTGTCTGGCGGAAAGACATCCGGCAGCTGCAGGAGGTTATCTCTATGATGAAAAATGCAGAGAGCGAGCTGTCGCATGAGGGGATGTTGCTGCAGGAGGAGATCCGGGTCAGAACGGAGGAAACGAAGGTCACGGTACAAAACCAGATATACAGTCTGCTCTCCGAGGAAGTGGTTTCTCAGCTGGTGATGATGCGGGAAATTGCCAAGAAGTGCCGGATGTGTACGGACAATCTGCAGTTCTACCGCATCCTGTTTGTGATCGGAACCTATGTCAAGCGCCGCTGCAACCTGCGTCTGATCGAGCAGGAATGTGGGAGTATTCCTGCAGAGGATATTCGCCTGTGCTTTCAGGACATGGTGTTTGCTCTTCGGCAGCTGGGAGCGATTTCCGAATTGACTTGGTACGGAGACGCTCTGCATTCTGCGGAATTCTGGATCTGCGCTTTCGATCAGCTGGAAATACTGATTGAACATGAAGATTTTGATCTTCGGAAGCTTGACATCGTGGTAGATCCGATACGTGTTTCCTACCTGGTTCAGGGCCGGGACGGAAAATTTCGCAGGGTTCCGGAGCATTCGGGGCTACCCTATCGTTTTTTTGTTGAGGAAAAACCCGGTGCTTATCTGTTTTCTCTGGAAGAGGAAATGAGAACGAGGTAATCGGTTGAGGCAACATGGCCGGGAGAGTTGATCATGATAAAGACTTTGAAGAAACACAAAATGGCAGGGCTGATCCGAGAAGCCATCAACAGCTATCCGGATGGGATATGCTTTGCCTATCCCAATGGCATGACTATTCTGGCAAATCCCACGATGAATCGAGTATGTCATGCCCTGACCGGACAGACCATTTTGAATGCCGAACAGACCTGGCAGTGGTTAAACAGCAGGGAGCCTGTTCAAAACGGCGTAAGACTGGAGTGGTTTTCCTATGCGGAAGATGGGGAAACGAACTACCTTTCCAACGCAGAAATACCACCGATCTTTGAGCTGGAGGACAAAACCGTCTGGCAATTCCAACGGGCAGAGCTTGAAATTGGCGGCATTGCTATGTATCAATACACCGCTGAAAATATTACGCAGCTCTACGAATATAGCCGGAAGCTGTATGAAATGAACCAACGTACCCGTGCCTATCATGAACGGCAGAGGGTGCTGCTGAATAATATTGCCAAAACCAACGAAGAAAAGGAGCGTCTTCATGCCAAGATCCGAATTCACGATAATTTTGGACGCTGCCTGATCGCAACGAAGAATTATTTGGAGGCAAACGCCCGCGGCCTTGTATTGAGCCAGCAGGAAGCACAGGCGCTTTGTGAGGAGTGGGAGTATGCCATCAGCAGCATGAGTGACCTCTCCGCCGTAAAAAATAAAAACGATTCTTCCGCGGAGGCAGAGATCCTCCACGTTGCGGAACTGATTGGCTGTAAAGTAGTTTTAGACGGAAAGCAGCCGGTGGAACGGCAACCTCGTCTGCTCTTGTTCGCTGCCATCCGCGAAGCCCTGACCAATGCGGTGCGCCATGCCGGTGCGGACCATTTATATGTAAGGATCCGGCAGGATCAGGGTAGCTATCAGGTGACAATATGCGACAATGGGCAGTCAAATGCCAGAAGGATCCGGGAAGGGGTAGGGTTGGGAACCCTTCGGACGCGACTGGAGCAGGACGGGGCAAGGATGCAGACTGTCTGTGAAAATGGTGTTAAGCTGATTCTTACACTGCCAAAGGAGGGGTGATATGTATCATATTTTAATTGTTGAGGATTCACGGATCTCCCGTTCCGCCTTTGAACGGCAACTGGAAATGGAGCAGGATTTTCTGGTGCTTGCCTCGATCGAGAATGCAGCTAACGCAGAAATCCTCTGCATGAGGGGGAAAATTGATTTGATTCTGATGGATGTATGTACCGCAGATGACGAATCCGGACTGGATGCGGCGGCGAGGATTAAAATAAAATATCCGGAAATAAAGATTATCATCATGACCTCTATGCCGGAATATTCCTTCCAGCAAAAAGCAAAGGCTGCGAACTGTGACAGCTTTTGGTATAAGGAATACGGCACCGTGGATTTGATCGACATTTGCAGAAGAACGTTGAACGGAGAATCCGTATGGCCGGAAGAAACACCGGCCCTTCGCATCGGCCTGGCAAAAAGTGATGAATTTACGGACCGGGAGCTGGATGTGATACGGACCATGGCGCAGGGGATGAAATATGAGGAGATTTCGGATACACTCTGTATGTCCGTTAATACCGTCAAATATCATATTCGGAATATCCTGCAAAAAACAGGCTTCCATAGTACAGTCCAGCTTGTATCTGAGGTTGTGGAAAAAAGACTGATTTTGCCGAAATATTAGGAAACAAGTCATGCCACTGATGTTCGTTATGTTTAAATAGGAGCATTGTTTTTACGCTGGAACGAGGGAGGTGATGTCGTATGGTACTGAAATGCAAACGTGTCAGCTATGGCTTGGTCGAGCTGTATGACAACGGCACAACGTGGGCGCGGTATTGCATTCGCGTAAATGGTTCGATCCATGAGGTTTCTGACAATCTGCAGGAAATCACGCGCATTTACGAAACGAAATACTATTGATCAAATCGCCGCGAAAAACGTCTCACCCGAAGAACTACCCTTTCGGGTGGGGCATTTTTATTTTTCGTTGGTATAATGAAAATTGGAGTATGTTGCCGCAACATCTGTCCGCTCCCGTAAATCCGTTGTAGGCCAGAATTACGGAGAGCGCTGGCTTGTATTTATACTACTGAAAAAATCGGTTCTGTCCAAATAGAAAGAAGTCTATACCGGAGGTTTGTTCTAATGAATATAAATACTTTTGACGACTATTTAAATGAGCCTTGTGCACTCCATTTTGATCAGATGAAGCGTTTTCATCAGGAAATGATTGATGAAATCGGAATGGATCCAAAAGCCGTGGAATTGTATGATGATCTGGTAAGTGAAGCCGGAAAGTATGCTGCGATTCGTGCCAGCTGGCAGCAGATGTCCAGAGAAGAAAAGATGGAAAAGGATTCGTTAAGAACATCTATTCATGATTCAGTCATCATACATTTTAACATGCTTGCCAGATATCTCCGAATGCAGGGGAAAAAAGCAGAATGGAGAGATCGCCTCGGGTATGAAGAGGATAATAAATTCTATCGAAAGGCAATCGGTGATTTTGGATGTTATATTGTGTTTGTAAATAGTATTTGTTCGAGATAGTCAGAGAAAGCATATGCTAAAAACCTGAAGGGAATAAAATGATCATGACGAATTACTATGAAGAATTAAAATTAGATAAAAACCTTTCCTTGAATGAACTTCGGGAAAATCTCATTCGCCTGGAAAGCATATGGACCGACCGGGCCAGTACCCGCCCGGAGAAGGCTGCGGAAATGCTGGTGCTGATCAATCAGGCCAAAAAGGCCTTTTCCACCGACATGTCCAGGGCTGCCTATGACCGGGAGCTGTTTGCTCCGCCGAAGGAGGAAACAGCCGCTGATCCCAACGCTGCCCGGAAAGCGGAATTTGAAAAGTGGAAAAAAACCGCCCAGGATTATTACGATCGCCAGGAATATGACATGGCCAAAACGGCGCTTGACAAGGCCCTGCAAAACGCGGACGAGGACGATTTTGCCTTTCTGCAGCTGGCAGCGCAGATCTGT
>JBJDYH010000392.1:0-5111 GCA_051867135.1 Faecousia sp.
CCCTCTGGGATCTCGCAAAGAAGTATCTGGGCGATGGCTCCCGCTACCCGGAGATCAAGGCTCTGAACAGCCTGACCTCCAATGTCATCTACAGCGGCTGGAAACTGAAAATTCCCAACTGAGTACAAAGCCCACTGAGCCTAACCAGCTTGGTGGGCTTTTTCTGCGTTGCGTGACAAAAAAACAAAAAAATTGAAAACATTGCTCGCAAAATATTCCAGCATGAGTTATAATTAAAGCACCTAAACAGCCATTTCCAAGTAAACATTCTTTACGTATGAGCGCAAATGGTTGTAATAACTTTCCGGTAGAAAAATAAAAGTGGAGGTATCTTTATGGGCGTTTACATAGGATATATTGAGAAAAAAGGCTATGAGCCAACGATCTTCTTTAATTTCAAGCCCATTGCCGAAGTCAGAGGATCTCAGATAATTGCGCTTTCTCCCGCTGACCAGGAGGAATTGTTGCCTGAGTCTGAAAAACGCAATATAAACTTTGCTTTCTCTTGGAACGATCCTGATGATCGTCAGCAGATGGATACAATGTTTACCGAGAAATCGTTGGCTGTTTTTGAATTCACCCTTGCGGACCTGCAGCCCAACATAAAAACTAATGGCGAACGAAATCAGACGGGGTATAGGGTCCAAGCAATTGAGTTAATCGAAGCCGGGAAGATCCGCCGTATTGACACAGCCGGTGTATACTATGCAGTCCGAAAGGATGAGTTAGTTTCCAATTTCACTAATGACGCAATCGTTGAATTTGATACTCCATGCATTCTTTCTGGTGATAAAGTGTGTGTTGAGTTGGATGGATTCTGGGCCGGCCCTTATGAAGTCGGTTACAGAGATTACACTTCTTCCTTCTACATCAAACCACAAATTAAAGAAAACAAATACACCGTCAGTGGCTATAATCGAAGTGATATGATGCTTCAAGAATTGACCTCCACTGATGGTTATTGGGGTGCCCCTGAGAACAGATGGGCAGTTCTTGTCCCTAAAAAGGACGCGATATCTCATCAAATGGATGTGATCACAGAAGAGGCCCTACTCGAGAGCTTCCGCGATAGTCTGCAAAACAGCATGGCTAGCGATGGCAAGGTAAAGCTGGATGATATTCCGGCATTGCTGAAACGTTATGAAGACTCTGTCCTTGCCGGGTCGATTCTTACCGATGATGTACGTCGCGATAGATTAAACCGATTAGTTGATATTCTTACTTCTGAAGCTGATGTCGATGACACTCTCGGTACAATAGCCGACTTTATTTGCGATTTGCTTGTAAAATATCAAGACAGCCCCAACGTTGAAGAATGGTTACAAGCATTACTAGAAAAGCACCCGGACTTGATTGAGCAGTTAAAAGAGTCTCAAACTATTTCTGAGCGTATTGCTCAAATGGAGCAGGGCCTAACTGATTTGCAACAAAAACGCGCTGATTTGGAGCGGGAGATTGCAGAGAAAAAAGCCGAGGCTGACGAAATCGATCGAGCAGCAATTGAAGCGAAAAAAACTGAATTGCTAAAAATGGATGCTGAGTACACTAAGCTGTGTGATCAGCTTGAAGCTTCGAAAAAGGCTATGGGAATCGTTGGTTCCATTGCCGATCTCCAAAAAAAAACAAAGTGAATATCAGCATGAAGTTGATTATCTGGAAAGCCATAAGAGCCATTTGGAAAGAGACACAAGTGGCCTTGAATTACAGTTTCAACAGCTCATCAGTCGCCCACATGAAAAAATGGTAGGTATCGCTTTTGATGGCTTTATGGCAAGTAAGATGCTCCATGCCGCCGCTGAATGGGAAGCAGAGGAAGCCGCCCACCAGTATGAAGATTTGGTAGCTAAAGTCAATGATGTACCCGCCACAGAAAAAACACCAGAAGAGCTTATCGACTATTTATGCTCTACTATACAAACTGTTCGTCCGACATATAACAGGAATACCATTGTTAACATTGCAATTTGCTTGACGCAGGGATTTTTGACCGTTTTTTCTGGAGAACCAGGCTGCGGCAAGACATCAATTTGTAATATTTTTGGTGAAGTTCTTGGCCTAAATAAAATAGCCGAGTATGTGGATGGCTCTGAAGTTTCTGCCGACAACCTCAAGAGATACATACCAGTTTCGGTGGAAAGAGGTTGGACCTCAAAGAGAGATTTCGTGGGGTATTACAATCCCTTGTCCAAAACCTTTGATAAAAGCAATCGAAGGGTCTACGATGCGCTTCATCAGCTTGATTCCGAGAAAAAGGATGGAATCTGCAAGTTACCCTTCATTATTCTTCTGGATGAGGCCAACCTTAGCCCCATGGAGTATTATTGGTCTGATTTCATGAATGTTTGTGATGATTTGGGCCCACAAAGCAAAGTAAACCTGGGCGAAGACTATGTTTTTGGTATTCCTGAGACACTACATTTTCTTGCAACTATCAACAACGATCATACAACTGAGACCCTATCTCCTCGCTTGATTGACCGTGCATGGATTGTATCTCTACCCCAGCAGTATAACACCACAATATCTGAGGAAGAGATTCCGGCTGATAAAATTGAAATCATAGCTTGGACATCACTTCGTGAAGCATTTATTCCCAAAAAAGAGGAGTGTGTGTTATCCGCAGAGGTTCAGCGAATATATGATGCGGTTGTCACCAAATTGAAGGAAAAGCGGTTCACCGTAAGCCCTCGTATTGATAAAGCAATCAAGCGTTATTGGGCATCCGCATCAAAACGCTTTGAAATGGACGATACCAAAACTGATGCAGAAACTGTTGCTCTTGACTATGCTGTCGCTCAGCGTATCCTTCCCAAAATTACGGGAAATGGTGAAGCATTTGGAAAGTGGTTAGATGAACTAAAGAGCCTTTGCAGCAGTCATGGACTGAATATGTCTGCTAAAATCTTGAAAGATATCATTGACCGCGGTAATCAGCAAATGAAGTATTATCAGTTCTTCTGTTAAGGGGGGCCGATATTATGACTTCAAGTTCTTTGACGTTGATCCCTTATGGCAAACAATCTTTTACTATTGGGCTGTTAGAGAACGATGGGCACCAGGGCGCGGTAGAAAGAATAATTGAGCATTCGAAAGAAAGCAACAGTGTATTCTCAGATCTTAGTTATGAGTTTATTCTCAATCGTGAAGATATTGCCAGTATTCAGGATGTGCGTGTGTATATTAATGATACATACGAGTCAGCTACGTTTAATAAAGGGCGAATTTGCTTTCCGGCAAGAGGCACCAGTGACAGAAAAATATTCCTTGACTGCTATGGCTTTGTTCAGTTAAGTCTGACACTGATTATGAATGACGGATCAGAGCAAAATCTGAGTTCTGAATATCTGCCTGTATTGGTGCGAAGAGGGCAATTGAATGACGCAGTAAAAGCGATGGTGAATTATGTTTATAATCATCAGGAGTCCCTTTTGCTGAATGGTGAGCCAAAACCACAGAATTTAGCTGGTCTGAAAGAAAGTGGTTATAAAAGCCTGGCTGCGCAAATCATTCTTGCAGAGGAAATTGCTACAATATATGAAACCAGCTACGGGTATTTTAAGGCTAATAGTCGTTTCCGCATCGAAAAGGTTGCGACTGTCGACCGCTTGGAACGCCTTCAATATGTAACACCAGCAACTCTGGAATACATTGCATCACACCCCGAACAGTTGAGACCAGTAAATAGCAATGCTGGTGTCCGGATTGGAAACCGGGTCTATCAACCAGAAAAGAGCTTATCACTTCAAAATGTCAATTCTTTTGATATTTATGAAAATAGGGTCGTTTTGAGTTTCTTGCGAAAGATGGTTGATGAGGTTGCTGAGTTGTTGGAACGATGCAAGAATCTTCTTCAACAAATCCCTAATGATGAGGACTATAGCACAGAATACATCTATTCATCTTTTTTTATGTTCTCTGAAACAAGGCGTATGCTGGAAAAAGGGATGCAACGGCTTTCATGCCTTTATGACAAATTCACTCAACTATGGGGTATGTATCGAAATGCGCTGAAGATTCCAGTTGAACAGTTAACCAGCAAACCTCGCCCTACAGGTATATTTATGGTCGTGCCCCAATATAATAAAATTTTTGTGCGCATCCACCAGTGGTTCAGCTTTGGTATATATGATTTTGCAAAAGAGAACTATATGCTTTCCTTCATCAAAATATCCTCGCTGTACGAAAGTTACTTGCTGGCAAAAATGGTTGCATACTTTACGGATCGTAGTTACACTCTCATTGATAAAAAAAGATGCATCTATCCAGTATCTAGAAGATGGAAGTACAAGAATACGGATTGCACAAATACTTATGTTTTCTTCAACGGTAAACACCATATCACACTATATTATCAGCCGGTAATATTTGATACCAATCAGAGTGCTATTAACGGAATTGGGTTATACAGGAACAACTCAATCCCAGTCAATACTGGCGATGATGATGATAACCGGCAAGGCGGACACTACTACGTTCCCGATTACCTAGTCAAATTAGAAGGAGAAAAGGGGGAAAAATATTTAATAATTGATGCAAAATTTAGTGATCTTATGAATGTCAGGAGACATTATATTAAAGACTTGGCTTTTAAGTATTTGTTTTCTGTTAGCACCATAGCAAGTTCAGACACAATTGCTGGCATGTGTATCATGTACGGTAAATGTACTGATAATGAGCAAATACAAAGCGCTTACGACAATCAGCTTCCTGGGAATACCATTGTTCCTTTTGCGGAAACACTGCCGCTCATTGAGGGGGTTGGTAATGAGGAACAATATAACAGCCTAGACGTGCTCTTTAAAATGTTATTAGGGTGAATTTTACAGCTAAAGGCCGCACAAAGTATAAGTCATTTGCGTGGTAATGAAAGTCAAATCATTTTTCAATCAAGCCCACTGAGCTTAATCGCTCGGTGGGCTTTTTCCTTCGCTGTCGGACGGCCTGGCTCGTCCCATTGCCGTCCCATTATCTGGTGAATACTCGTACCCCCTCCGCACCCGGTTCAAATCGTTATAAAGCCATGTGCGCCCCGCAGCGGTATTGGCACCATCTACTTGTCCAGAAAAATTTTTCGTTGCCCCGGTAAAAAACGCCCTCTGGCGTGGCTGTAC